>NZ_JAMPSW010000053.1:0-27117 GCF_028484855.1 Providencia sp. PROV033
AAATAATTTAACTTAATCAAAAAGCCCTAGTATTTAACTAGGGCTTTCATTATCTAAAAATACCAATTATCGTGACAGGCTAATTGAAAAATTAGAAAGGCATCACTTGATAATGGACCAATAACCAAATTGTCAGATAAGCAAATATCGCAGCAATGATGTCATCAATCATGATCCCAAATCCACCACTGACTCGACGATCAAAAATACGGATTGGCCAAGGCTTCCACATGTCGTAAACACGGAAAATTAAAAATCCAGTAATCACCCATTGAACGCTGACAACAGGGATCGCCATGAGCGTAATCCACATACCGATAAATTCATCCCAAACAATACTTCCATGGTCATGAATCTTCATATCATCGGAAGTACGCTGGCAGATCCAACATCCAAACCAGAACCCAACCACGATAATAACCCAGCAGCTCCACATCGGCAGATGACTCATTAATAGCCAGAATGGAATAGCCGCTAATGATCCCATTGTGCCAGGAACAATTGGCGATAAACCACTACCAAATCCTGTAGCAAGCAAATGCCACGGATTTCGCATATTCAATCGTTTTTTTGCTGCTGCTTTTTCTTGTGTGGTCGCCATGGACATTTTCCTAAACAAAATGATCAAAGCCTTTGAGATTAACCTCAACAGCTTGATTATCACAAAAATAGCTGATCCCTTCAGATTGTGGTCTGATCTGACCAATACATGTAAAGCCTGCCCCTGTATGCGCTAAAGCGACTTCTAACGCACCACGATTCATTTCAGGTACCGTAAAACAGAGTTCATAATCTTCACCGCCACTTAATGACCAAACTCGAGCTTGATCGACGGAACAGTTCGCCTTTAAAGCTTCTGACTGTGGCAAAGCATCAAGATTAATTCTCGCGCCACAACCACTGGCTTTGAGTATATGGTTAAGATCGGATACTAAGCCATCAGAGATATCTATCGCAGAGGATGCAAGATTACGTAAGGCCTGACCTTGCAAGATACGAGGTTGTGGCCGTAAATGACGACCAACCAACCACTGTTTCTGTTCACGATTTTCAGGATGCAATTTATCTTGTAGTATCGCTAATCCCGCAGCACTATCTCCCAATGTGCCGGTAACATAAATCCAGTCACCATTATGTGCACCGGAACGCGTTAATGCTTTTCCAGCAGGTACGAGACCATGCACGGTATACGTAAAACTCATTGGACCCCGAGTTGTATCTCCGCCAATCAGTTGCATACCATAGTAATTCAATTGTTCAAACAACATATCACTAAAGGATTGCAGCCACTCATGATCCACGCTTGGTAAAGTTATAGCTAAAGAAACCCAAGCAGGATCCGCCCCCATTGCAGCGAGGTCGCTTAAATTTGAGGCGAGAGATTTATAAGCAAGGTCAGCAGGAGAGATATTGGGTAAAAAATGAATACCAGAAACTAGGGTGTCAGTACTCACAGCAATTTGCTGTTTTTCGGGGATAGTCATTAGCGCACAATCATCGCCAATACCGATATTAACATCACGTCGGTTTATAGGTTGACGATTAAAAAAACGTGCGATGAGGTCAAATTCGCCATATGACATGGTAGATTTTCCATTTTCGCTATGTCTGATTTTAAATAAACTGAAAAACCAGACATAAGTACTAGAGTAGACTGGAACCCAGCCTACTCATTGTGACTCACGTATTACAGGAGGGAACCTGATTATGTTTATTTCTTACGACGTACTACAGGCGCTGCTTTATCTAACACACCGTTGACAAACTTATGGCTATCTTCAGCACCAAAAACTTTAGCTAATTCAATACCTTCATTTATCGCAACCTTGAAAGGTACATCTTGTCTATAGCTTAGTTCATACATCGCGACACGTAAAATTGCTTTCTCAACTTGACCTAACTCCTCTAATTGACGAGATAAGTAAGGTGACATTAATTGATCCAGCTTCGTGGCATTGTTCGCAATACCAGAAATTAATTCACGGAAATAGTTTACGTCAACGTCAGACATGTCCTGTTCAGCAATAAACTCATATTCCACTTCGGCAATAGGATTACCGGATAATTGCCATGAATAAATGGCCTGTACAGCACACTCACGAGCGCGGCGACGAGCAGCAGGTTTCACAAGATTCCCCTTAAATAAAAAAACTACACAGCATATTCCGAGCTCATTGAGCCCGAAATATGACGCGCATTATTTGCCTTTTACAGCTTTAATCACATTAATCATTTCGAGCGCAGTCAGTGCAGCTTCTGCACCTTTGTTACCTGCTTTAGTCCCTGCACGCTCAATGGCTTGTTCGATATTTTCAGTGGTTAACACACCGAAAGTCACAGGAACTTCGCTGTTCATTGCAACTTGAGACAACCCAGAGCTGCACTCACCAGCAACAAATTCAAAGTGAGCAGTCCCGCCACGAATAACGGTACCTAATGCGATAACTGCATCATATTTTTTGGTTTCGACCAGTGCTTTTACAGTCAATGGTAATTCATATGCACCAGGTACCCACACAACAGTGATGTTGTCTTGAGCAACTTGACCAATACGCTCTAACGCGTCAACAGCACCGTCCAGCAGGCTATCATTAATAAAGTTGTTAAAACGAGCGATAGCGATAGCAACACGCGCTTTTGGCGCAGCAACAACACCTTTGATTACGTTCATAATCTTCCTCAAATATTAATTATAACCCGCGGGGCGCGGATTTTATCACATTCTTTAGGTAATCGTATGAGTGAATTTCAGCAAACAGCTAAAAAAAACGCATTTACCATACAGGGCGCAACCTTACACGAAGGTCACTACCGACTTTTTCAACGTCAGTAAATTCAAATTTAGGCGCATCCGATAATGCGCTTAATTCAGGGAGGCTCACTAAACCACGTGCCGCATCCCCAAGTAATTTCGGTGCAATATACACAATTAGCTCATCAACTAAGCCTAATTTCAATAGCGAACCCGCCAGTTTAGCCCCAGCTTCAACCCAGATGCTATTCACATTGCGCTTCGCTAATTGCATCATTAAGATGACTAAATCGATACCATTGTCATCCGCAGGGATAGCGAGTTGCTCAACATCACCTTGCCATGTAACTGTTGTGTCTGGCGTCGGGCGGACTAACCAACATTCCCCCTCTAGCTGAGTGACTTTATGATCAGGGGTAACGCGATTATGGCGATCTAGCACAATACGAATTGGCTGACGCAGTGTCTCTTCTGGGTACTTTGCTTGAATATCCGCAGGTAACTCATTCCAACGAACGGTTAAAGCTGGATCATCCGCAATAACCGTATTGCTGGTGCTCAAAATCGCACTCGCTTGAGCACGTAATACCTGAACATCTTTACGCGCCGCAGGACTCGTGATCCATTTACTTTCCCCATTCGCTAGAGCCGTTTTGCCATCTAGCGAGGCTGCCAGTTTTAATTGAATGTAGGGAAAAGCGGTACGCATGCGTTTTAAAAAGCCACGGTTAAGTGCTTCAGCTTCTTCCAGTAAAATATTACTAGCCGTTTCGATGCCCGCTTGATTGAGCATATATAAACCTCGCCCAGCGACTTGTGGGTTTGGATCTTGCATCGCGGCAACAACACGACTAATTCCGGCATTAATTAAAGCTTCCGCACAAGGCGGAGTACGACCGTGATGGCTACAAGGCTCAAGGGTCACATAGGCTGTCGCACCTTTTGCTTTATCCCCAGCCATACGCAATGCATGCACTTCAGCGTGAGGCTCACCCGCTTTTTGATGATAGCCTTCACCCACAATCTCGCCGTCACGGACAATGACGCAACCCACATTAGGATTCGGCGATGTGGTAAAGCGCCCTTCTTTTGCCAATTCAAAGGCTCGCGCCATGTAAATACGGTCTTGTTCAAGCATCAATATTAGTCCTGTAACTTAGCAATTTCTTCGCCAAACTCACGTACATCCTCAAAGCTACGATAAACCGAAGCAAAACGAATATACGCTACTTTATCGAGTTTTTTGAGCTCATCCATCACCAAATTACCGATCAACTTGGAAGGCACTTCACGCTCGCCTGTTGCACGTAGGTGGGATTTAATAGAAATAATCGCTTGATCAATAGCATCAGAGCTGACAGGACGCTTTTCTAATGCTTTTAGCATACCTCGGTTGAGTTTTTCTTCATCGAAGGGCTCGCGTATGTCGTCACTTTTAATTACCCGAGGCATAACAAGTTCCGCCACTTCAAAGGTGGTGAAGCGTTCATGACACACCAAACATTGGCGGCGCCTGCGCACTTGAGAGCCTTCACCAACCAGACGCGAGTCGATCACTTTCGTATCTACAGCTGAGCAAAATGGGCAATGCATAGGAATTCCTGATTCTATTTATAGGGTAGGTAGTGTAACTCAGTCCTGAAATGAAAAACACCCTGCAAGTAGAACTCGCAAGGTGCTTTCAACGCTTTATACTACGCAAAAATTAAGGCAGTAAAGACTCTTGGTCCGCACCTTCTTTCTCGACTTTCGCCTGAATTAAGTGCTCACGCTTCATACCCATCTTCAGTGCTAATGCAGAAGCTACGTAGATAGATGAAATCGTACCGATAGTCACACCGATTAACATAACCAGTGAGAAGCCTTCTAACATTGCGCCACCAAACAGATACAGCATCAGAACCACTAATAAGGTTGTTGCTGATGTCATGATGGTACGGCTCAATGTTTGAGTCAGAGATACGTTCATAATTTCATAAGGCGTACCGCGACGAATCTTACGGAAATTCTCACGGATACGGTCCGAAACTACGATGCTGTCGTTAAGGGAATAACCAATAACAGACATCAATGACGCCACGATAGTCATATCAATCTCAATATGGAATAGAGACAGAATACCTAATGTGATCACCACGTCATGAGCGAGCGCCAATACAGCCCCTGCCGCCAAACGCCATTCGAAACGGAAACCAACGTAAATCAGG
Source organism: Providencia sp. PROV033 (assembly GCF_028484855.1). Lineage (NCBI taxonomy): Bacteria > Pseudomonadati > Pseudomonadota > Gammaproteobacteria > Enterobacterales > Morganellaceae > Providencia > Providencia sp. PROV033. Next base: position 4,960 of record NZ_JAMPSW010000053.1, read on the forward strand.
ATACAGATCAGCGCCGTTAATAACGCTAGTGCCCCTGTTTGTGCTAACTCAGCACCTACACTTGGTCCCACGAATTCAATACGCTTAACCGTCGCTTGCTCATCAACGTTTTTATTGATGATAGTAATGATCTCTTTACCCACTTCTTGACCCGCTACACCTTCAACAGGTGGTAAGCGGATCATGATGTCACGGCTGCTACCAAAGTTTTGGATTAATGGATCTTTATGATTCGAGTTAGATAGGCTATCACGAATTTTATCCAAATCAGCAGGCTGGCTAAGGTTGATTTCAATGACGGTACCGCCCGTAAAATCAAGTCCCCAGTTAAAGCCTTTAACACCGATAATCACACAAGAAGCGATCAGTAAAATGATAGAAATACTAAAGGCAACGTTGTCCCAGCGCATAAAGTCATAAACTTTACGACCATAGTTCAATTGTTCAACAGTATAATCCTGTGCCACAACGTGCTCCTTAAATTGACAGCTTATTAATACGTTTACCACCGTATAGCAGGTTCACGATTGCACGTGTACCAACAATAGCTGTAAACATAGAGGTTGCGACACCAATCGCTGTCGTAATCGCAAAGCCTTTAATCGACCCTGTACCCACTGCGTACAAAATAATTGCCGTGATCAGCGTCGTTAAGTTTGCATCGGTAATACTTGAGAAGGCGCCTTTATACCCTTCGTGGATCGCTTGCTGTACCGAGCGCCCATTACGCAGTTCTTCTTTGATACGTTCATTTATAAGAACGTTAGCATCGACGGCAACCGCAAGGGTTAAGACGATACCTGCAATACCTGGCATAGTCAGTGTTGCCCCTGGTAACAGAGACATAATACCTACGATCATCACCAAGTTTGCCATCAAAGCACTACTCGCGATCAAACCAAATTTACGATAGTAAATAATCATAAACAGGATAGAGGCTAACAGACCTGCGATACACGCTTTCAGACCTTGCTCAATGTTTTGCATACCCAATGTTGGACCGATTGTACGTTCTTCAACAATTTGGATTGGTGCAATCAGCGCACCTGCACGCAACAGCAAGGATAATTGACGCGCTTCGTTTGCGTTATCAATTCCTGTAATACGGAACTTACTACCGAAACGAGCTTGAATACGTGCAGCGTTAATCACTTTCTCATCTTTGACTAAAATCGCACGACCCGCAGCATCTTTTTTACCACTGTCTTTGTACTCAACGAACAGGGTTGCCATCAGCTTGTCTTGGTTGTCACGGGTAAAGTCAGACATGATAGAGCCACCTGCACTATCAAGACTAATGCTGACCTGTGGGTAACCATTTTCATCCGTTTCAGACGTTGAGTCAGTGATGTGGTCACCCGTTAAAACAACACGCTTATACAGAACATAAGGCACGCCATTACGGTCAGATTTGAGTTCTGAATCACCCGGAATACGTCCACTTTCTGCAGCTGAGCTATCCACACTTGTATTGACTAAACGGAATTCTAAGGTTGCAGTTGCACCTAAAATTTCTTTTGCACGCGCAGTATCTTGGATACCTGGCAATTCAACAACAATGCGATCCGCACCTTGGCGTTGAACCAATGGTTCAGCAACACCTAATTGGTTAACACGGTTACGGATGATAGTGATGTTTTGAGAGACGGCATAGTTACGTGCTTCACGTAAGCGCTCATCAGTCATAACAGCAATCATGGTGTTATCGCTGCCATCAGAAAACACTAAATCTGGGTATTTACGCGCCAGTGTTTTCTCAGCAAGACTGCGATCATCAGCGTTACGGAAGCGAACTTCGACGCTATAATCACTGCCTTTACGAATAGAAGAGTACGCAATACCTGCTTGACGCAAGTCATTACGCAAACCATCCATGTTTTGTTCCTGCAATTTACCTAATGCAGTGTCCATATCAACTTCCATCAGGAAGTGAACCCCACCACGTAAGTCCAGACCCAGCTTCATCGGTTCACCACCGAGAGCTTCAAGCCATTTTGGTGTAGCAGGTGCAAGGTTTAATGCAACAACATACTGGTCACCCAACGCGTTCATGATAACTTCACGAGCACGTAACTGAACGTCAGAGTTGTTGAAACGGGCTAAAATCGCCCCATTCTCAAGAGCAACAGATTTGCTCTGAATTTTATCTGTTTCTAAAACTTTTTGGACTTGGATCAGCGTTTGTTCATTGGCGGCGGTTCCCCGCACGCCAGTGATCTGAACAGCCGGATCCTCACCATATAGGTTTGGAAGTGCATACAGCAAACCGATGAGGATCGCAGTGATCAACATCAGATACTTCCATAAAGGATAACGGTTTAGCACGGCAGTTCCCTTCGGGAAAATTCAGAATTAGATTGCTTTCATTGTGCCTTTAGGTAGAACAGCAGCAACGAAATCACGTTTGATAGTTACTTCAGTGTTCTCACTCAGTTCAAGAACAACATAACCTGTTTCAGACACTTTAGTTACACGACCGATTAAACCACCCGTTGTTAAAACTTCATCGCCTTTAGCGATTGATTCCATCAGTTTACGGTGATCTTTAGCACGTTTTTGCTGTGGACGCAGGATCATGAAATAGAAAATCAGCGCGAAAACAACCAGCATAATAATCAGAGAGTACGGGCTACCTTGAGCGGGTGCGCCTGCTGATGCAGCGGCTTCAGAAATAAAAAAACTCATTCAACTTTCCTCATTGTTATTGAAAGCAATTTCAAACTTACACTTTAACTAATTTAAGTTACATAAAATACATCAAACCATTATGTAACTAGAACTAAAAACTATAATTTGCACTAAATAATTCTTTTGGCTGATGCCAATAACCACAATTCAGCTGCAAGAACGAAGGGTACAGCCCGATATGCTACACAGATCGGGCTAACTTCGCACTTTAAATTCACGCTCTATTTAATGAAGGCTGAGGTTTCCCAATCTTCTGATAGAAATCGGCAGCAAACTGCTCAAAATTGCCAGCTTCAATCGCTTGGCGAATACCTGCCATTAAGCGCTGGTAGTAACGTAAATTATGAATGGTATTGAGACGCGCACCCAAAATTTCATTACAACGGTCAAGATGGTGCAAATAAGCACGGCTATAATGACGACAAGTATAGCAGTCACACTCTTCATCAAGTGATGAAGTATCTGACTTATACTTCGCATTACGAATTTTTACCACGCCGTTAGTGACAAACAAATGCCCATTACGTGCATTTCGAGTTGGCATCACACAGTCAAACATATCAATGCCACGACGCACGCCTTCAACTAAATCCTCAGGTTTACCAACGCCCATTAGGTAACGCGGTTTTTCCGCTGGAATTTGCGGGCATACGTGTTCTAAAATGCGGTGCATATCTTCTTTTGGCTCACCCACTGCTAGGCCGCCTACAGCGTACCCATCAAAGCCGATTTCCACCAGCCCTTTCACGGAGATATCGCGTAAATCTTCGTAAACACTGCCTTGAATAATTCCAAACAGGGCATTTTTATTGTTTAGCTCATCAAAACGTTGGCGGCTACGTGCAGCCCAACGTAATGACATTTCCATTGATGTTTTGGCGTAATCCCAATCGGCTGGATATGGTGTACATTCGTCAAAGATCATGACGATATCAGAACCAAGATCGTACTGAATTTCCATCGATTTTTCAGGACTTAAGAAGACTTTTTCGCCGTTAATTGGATTACGGAAATGAACGCCTTCTTCTTTAATTTTACGCATGGCGCCAAGACTAAAAACTTGGAAACCGCCGGAGTCCGTTAAAATCGGACCTTGCCATTGCATAAAATCGTGCAGGTCACCATGCAATTTCATGATCTCTTGACCCGGACGTAACCATAAATGGAAGGTATTACCCAGTAAAATTTGTGCGCCAGTTTCTTTCACTTCTTCAGGGGTCATCCCCTTCACTGTGCCATAAGTTCCTACTGGCATAAACGCGGGGGTTTCAACCACGCCACGTTCAAAAATCAGGCGACCACGACGCGCATTACCGTCGGTTGTCTGTAATTCATATTTCACGTTTTATCTCCTAGCATCAGAAAAACAGTCTGGTGCTATTGGTTACTGAATCTAAGCGAGCAGCGACGCCGCCACTTATTCTTGTTCTGCCGAGCCGACTTGCTCAAAACGAGCATTCGCATTTGGCGTAATAAACATAGCATCGCCATAACTAAAGAAACGGTATTTTTGCTCAACCGCTTCTTTGTAGGCTCGCATGGTGTTTTGATATCCTGCAAACGCAGAAACCAACATAATCAACGTGGATTCTGGTAGGTGGAAGTTAGTGATCAGGGCATCAATCACTTGATATTCATAACCCGGATAAATAAATATCTGGGTATCATCAAAGAATGGAGCAATTAAAGCATTTTGGCTGGCTTTCGCGGCGCTTTCAAGTGAACGAACAGATGTAGTTCCCACCGCAATCACACGATTTCCACGCGCTTTACATGCCAACACAGCATCGACCACCTCTTGCGGCACCTCTGCATATTCAGAGTGCATAATATGGTCTTCGATGGAATCGACTCGCACAGGTTGGAACGTGCCCGCACCGACATGCAATGTCACGAATGCCATCTCAACGCCTTTTTGACGTAATGCGTCTAATAACGGCTCATCAAAGTGTAAACCCGCTGTTGGTGCAGCAACCGCACCTGGACGTTGGCTATACACCGTTTGATACAGCTCTTTATCAGACTCTTCATCTGGACGGTCGATATACGGTGGCAATGGCATGTGCCCAATTTGGTTAAGAATGCTCAACACATCACGGGCATCATCAAAGCGCAATTCAAATAGAGCACCATGACGAGCAACCATTGTTGCGTTCACACTTTCATCTTCACCAAGCAATAATGCCGCACCTTCCTTCGGTGCTTTAGACGCTCTAACATGAGCCAAAACACGGTGCTCATCAAGCATACGCTCAATCAGAACTTCAATTTTACCGCCGCTCGCTTTACGACCGAACAATCTAGCAGGGATCACTCGAGTGTTATTGAACACCAGCAAATCCCCTGGCTCCAATTTTTCAAGAATATCGGTAAACACACCATGCGTAAGCTGTCCCGTGGCACCATCAAGACCAAGTAAGCGACATGAGCTACGCTCAGCCTGAGGATAATGGGCAATAAGTTCTTCTGGTAATTCAAAAGTAAAATCGGATACACGCATTGTATTAACATCAATCTAAAAAAATAAGGCGACTAGTCTAGTGCTGCACTGTCTTTGGCGCAAGAAATAAGCGCCATTTAGTATAAAAAATAAGCAATATTGCGCAAATATTTTCTGAAACCGCACGGAATGTGCCTGCACTCTTTTTTCTTTCATTTTTTCGTTTATAGTACCGACATGAACTACCTTGCTCATCTTCACCTTGCCCATCTAGCCAAAAGCTCTCTATTGGGAAATATGATGGCGGACTACGTACGCGGCAATCCCGCGGGGGAATATTCTGCCGATATTGTCGCAGGGATCCGTATGCACAGGGCTGTTGATAGAACGACCGATACTCACCCACTCGTCAAACAAGCACGTCGCCTATTTCGTGAAGAATATCGCCGAGTTGCGCCTATCACATTGGATTTGGTCTGGGATCACTTTCTTTCTCGACATTGGACACGCTTCGTTCCTACCCTTTCACTCTCTGATTTCGTGCGTTTTGCTCGGCAAACCATTGAACCTGATTTGTGTCATACCCCTGAAAAATTTCAGGAGTTAAATGAGTACCTGTGGTCTCAGCAATGGCTGACTCGCTATGCAGAAAAAGAGTATATCGGGAAATCGCTCAATGGCATGGCAAGACGCCGACCGAAGCTGGCTGCCTTGAGTGGCTCTTTTGATGATTTTTTACTTAATTATCCAGAGCTTGAACATATTTTCTTTCAGTTTTATCCACTAATGATTGAGACGGCGGAACAACAGCTTTTTGCCCAAGAGTTCACATTACGTGCATCTGAATAAATTAAAACTTGCACTTTAATGGAATAAAACTATCTTATTGATATTAATTTGCCAAATTGATACCATTGATAGGTAAAAGCTATCATATTAATTGGTTTTAATGCCTTTATTCTCCAAGGATAAATCCTTATCCTTAGGTTATATTTATCCGCATGCCCCATTATGATTGCGGAGATAGAAACCCTTAAAACTCATAGGAGTACATTATGGTTCTGGTAACACGTCAAGCCCCTGACTTTACTGCTGCAGCTGTTCTTGGTAATGGTGAAATCGTTGATAACTTTAACCTGAAAAACCACCTGAACGGTCGTCCAGCTGTGATCTTCTTCTGGCCAATGGACTTCACTTTCGTTTGTCCTTCAGAACTGATTGCATTTGATCATCGTTATGAAGAATTCAAAAAACGCGGCGTAGAAATCGTTGGTGTTTCTTTTGACTCTGAGTTCGTCCATAACGCATGGCGTAAAACGCCTGTTGATAACGGCGGTATCGGTGAAGTTAAATATCCGATGGTTGCTGATATCAAACGTGAAATCATGAAAGCATACGGCATCGAGCACCCAGAAGCGGGCGTTGCTCTGCGCGGTTCTTTCTTAGTTGACAAAAACGGTATTGTTCGTCACCAAGTGGTTAACGACCTGCCATTAGGTCGTAACATCGACGAAATGCTGCGTATGGTTGACGCGCTGCAATTCCACGAAGAGCACGGTGATGTTTGCCCAGCTCAGTGGGAAAAAGGTAAAGAAGGCATGAACGCATCACCAAAAGGCGTTGCTGCTTACCTGACTAAAAACGCAACTGGTCTGTAATTCTACCAATTAAGTTTTCAGATGCCGGCTCAATGCCGGCATTTTTACATCTCTTATCTGCAATTTTTCCTACCTCGTTAACACTTTTCTACTTTTGCTGTTCAGCCCCCTAAATAATTCATGCTATATCTTAACGATACAAATATTTAACAAATTATTTATTTGTATTACATCTAAGCGTTACTTCCTTCATTTAATCGGGAGATACCAATGATAAAAAATGCATGGCGCCCTTCTTTACTACTGATTTCTTTGCTGACATCAAGTCAACTTTACGCCGCTTCCGAACCCGCTGTTGAAGCGACAAAAGGTATGGTTGTCTCCTCTCAACACCTCGCATCCCAAATTGGAGCTGATATTTTAAAAGCAGGAGGCAATGCGGTGGATGCTGCGGTTGCAGTCGGTTACGCGCAAGCCGTTGTTAACCCTTGCTGTGGTAATATCGGCGGCGGTGGGTTTATGACACTTCACCTTGCTGATGGCAAAGATATCTTCATTAACTTTCGAGAAACCGCACCAAAAGCCGCCAGTGCCGACATGTATTTAGATAAAGATGGCAAGCTTATCAAAGATGCCAGCTTATACGGCTACCTCGCCTCAGGCGTTCCAGGCACAGTCAAAGGTTTAGATTATGCCCTTGAAAAATATGGCACGATGAGCCGCCAACAAGTCATGGCGCCTGCAATTAAACTCGCAAGAGAAGGTTTTGTACTCACCCGTGGAGATACGGATGTACTCGACACCACAACTGAACGCTTTAAACAAGATCCTGAAGTCGCTCGTATCTTCTTAAAACCAGATGGAAGTACTTACCAACCTGGAGACTTGCTCGTTCAAACCGACTTAGCTAACACCTTAGAAAAAATCGCTAATAACGGTCCTGTCGCCTTCTATGAAGGGGATATACCTAAAATTGTAGAGGCAGCCTCGAAGAAAAACGGTGGGATCCTGACGGCTCAAGACTTTGCAGATTACACCATCGCAGACACAACGCCCGTTAGCTGTACATATCGCGGCTACAAATTTATCTCTGCCCCACCACCAAGCTCCGGCGGTGTGACTATCTGTGAAACCCTCAATATCTTAGAAGGTTATGACCTAAAAGAAATGGGCTTCAACTCAGCAGAATATATTCATACACTGACCGAAGCGATGCGCCATGCTTACATGGATCGCAATACATTCCTAGGTGATCCTGCATTTGTCGATAACCCGACAGGCAAATTACTCAGTAAACAGTATGCGGCAGATCTGCGAAAAGAAATTGTTCCGAACAAAGCGACGCCGTCTACCGAAGTCCAGCCTGGTATGGGACCGCATGAAAAACCAGAAACCACCCATTATTCGGTGGTAGATGATAAAGGCAATGCTGTTTCAACCACTTACACGATTAATGGTCGATTTGGCTCCGTCGTTATCCCACCGGGTACAGGCTTCTTCTTGAATGATGAAATGGATGATTTCACCACCAAAGTCGGCGAAAAAAATCTGTATGGATTAGTACAAGGAGAAAGAAACTCCATTGCCCCCGGTAAGCGCCCACTATCATCCATGAGCCCAACAATTGTCACCAAAGATGGCAAAGTGTTCTTAGTTCTCGGCTCACCGGGTGGCTCTCGTATTATTTCGATTACCTTACAAACCGCGTTAAATATTATTGACCATGGTATGCCTCCACAAGAAGCGGTAAATGCCCCTCGAATTCACCATCAATGGCTCCCAGACGAGGTTTACTATGAACAGCGTGGCGTGTCTAAAGATACGTTAGCTCTACTAGATAAAATGGGATATAAGATGGTTGAACAGACGCCATGGGGCGCTGCGGAGCTGATTATGATTGGTATTCCTGATGGTGCAGGCGTCAGTGCAAAATCCTCAGGTAACGATTCTGCCGTTTCCGGTAAAGTTCGCGAAGGCTTTATCTATGGCTCTAACGATGTCCGCCGCCCTGCGGGTAGTGCTGTGGGTGTGAATTAATTCAGTCATCATGATAACGAAAAATGCCAGTGGGATTATCCTCCACTGGCATTTTTATTGCGTATTTACAAAATACTACGCGTGTTTATGACGTTCGTTAGATGGTGAAATGAATCTATCACACACAATAGCAACAACCAGCACAGCGACGGATGGTAACACCCAAGCTAAATCTTGTTGGTATAATGGGATAGACGTCATCCAATCTGGAATGTAGATCTTCAAACTATCCGATGCTTTCACTGCGCCAATCAAGCCAACCACAAAACTTGTTAACATCGTCGGTGCAATTACGATGGTTGGATTACGCCACCATTTCAATGTAAAGCTCATCAAAATCAAAACAATACAAGGCGGATAGATTGATACTAAAACAGGCAGTGAAAATGCGATCAGCTTACTGAGCCCAAGGTTTGAAATCACCATGGAGAACAGACCCAAAATTAGCACTAACTTACGGTAAGAAATTGCGACATAACGGCTGAAAAACTCAGCACATGCACACGTTAAACCAACAGCAGTTACCATACAGGCAACAAAAATCAGCACCGCTAAGAAGAAGCTACCGTAGTTCCCAAAAGTGTACTGAACATATTCATGCAGAATATCAGCACCATCGGCAGGATTTGGAATTAATGAACCGCTATTCTCGCCCAGTTTAAACAGCGATAAATAAACCAGCGTTAATAAAACCCCTGCAATTAAGCCCGCCCACATAGTATAACGAGTTAATAATGAGGAGTTTTCGATACCTCGTGAGCGTGCTGCATTCACAATGACGATACCAAACACCATCGCACCTAATGTATCCATCGTTAAGTAACCATTGATGAAACCATTAGAGAATGCCATATTTTGATATTCTGGCGTTGCCACAATTGGCTGCCCTGCGGGCCACATCACCGCCGCAATACCCAATATAGCCAGTGCCAACATTTTTACTGGCGCCAGAATATGCCCCACGCTATCAAGTAACTTACCTGGATATAACGAAATTCCGATGACCAGTACAAAATAGATTGCACTATAAACCAATAGGGAGATTTCCGATTCACCCCCAAGCAATGGCGCAATACCCACTTTATACGAAACGGTTGCTGTTCTTGGTGTCGCGAAAAGAGGTCCTACTGATAAGTAAGCAACGACAGCTAATAATAAACCAGCAGTTTTACCAATCGGCGTGCTGAGCGCTTCAATACCGCCCCCCACTTTTGCTAGTGCAACAACAGTAAGAACAGGAAGACCGACGCCAGTGACTAAGAAACCAAGTGCAGCAGTCCAAACCTGCTCACCTGCTTGTAAACCGACCATTGGCGGGAAAATGATATTTCCAGCACCAACAAATAGCGCAAAGGTCATAAAACCTAAGGCGAGGATATCTCTGGATGATAAACGATGAGCCATATTATGTTAATTTTTAGTAAATTATGAATTAAAAACAGGCTATCTCATAGATAACCTATTGGAACATATATGACGAAATAGAGTTCTGATTAACATGACTTTAACACTATAAAATGCATGCCTTGGTTAGCTTTGTAATACTAAACATCAAAAAACAGTAAAAATCGCCAATAACTGGCGACAAGTAAAACTTTTATAGGGAAAAAAGGCAAGAGCAAACCTGAAAACAAGAATAAAGTACCAAACTAAATTTAAGAACCAGTGATTACTGTCAGTAAATTTGCAATATCCCGTATATATTCAGGCTAAAAAAACAGCAACAAAACATTATTTAACCACTCATAATGTATTTTGGCAGGATAAGATGAAGAAAATTGCGGGATAACAATGAAAATATAGCGCGGCGATTAAAAATAACGTCAAAAAGGAAGAAATAGCAAAACAAAAAACCTTGCTAATGCAATGATTTTATTAGCAAGGTTTCATTTTTAGCGATTATTTGGCACACCTATTTTTTATCTGACACAATAAAAACAGGCGGTAACGTAAAGGAAAATTCACTGCCCTTACCAATCTGACTGGTGACCGATAATTGGCTGCTATGATGCTGAACAGCATGCTTAACAATCGCTAAACCTAGGCCCGTTCCCCCACCACCTTGTCGAGAGCGCGCCTTATCCACACGATAAAAACGTTCCGTTAAGCGAGGAATGTGCTCAGCAGGAATTCCAGGACCATTGTCACTCACGCTAAATTGTGCGCCGTTATTGGTTTTCTGCCATTTCACCTTAATTTTCGTCCCTTCCGGTGTATGGTTTATCGCATTATAAACCAAGTTAGCAACCGCACTGCGTAACTGTTCTTCATTACCATGCACTCGCAGTTTTTCATCAATCACGAATTCAAACTCATGTCGCCCTTGGCTTAAGCCAATGGCTTCTTGTTCAATCATTTTAAGAATGACCGGCATATTAATCTGTTCATCAAGATTAATTTGAGGGGCAACCTCAATTCGTGATAGTTGCAGCAATTGCTTCACTAAATTATCCATCCGATGGGTCTGCTCTTGCATCACCGATAAGGCTTTTTTATTCATCGGTGATGTTCCTTCTTGGTCATCCATCACCTCGAGATAACCTTGAATGACGGTCAGTGGTGTACGTAATTCATGGCTAACGTTGGCAAAAAAGTCTCTGCGTGCTTTTTCCAATCTGCGCTTTTCAGTCACATCTCGAGCCACCATCAATAACTGGTCACTGGTGTATGGCAAAATGCGAAACTCCACAATTTCACCGCTGTTCAATTCAATCGTCAGCGCTTGGTCATAACTCTTCACCGTGAAATAACGGCTAAAATCAGGATAACGTAATAAATTAAAAATATGCTGCCCGTTATCCTCTGGCCAGCGAAAGCCAAGAAGCTGTTGAGCGTGGCGGTTACACCAAAAAATATTGCCTTCCGTGGTCATCATAACGACCGCATCGGGTAGAGACTCAGCTCCACTGCGAAACCGTTTAATAAGTTGTCCTAATTCGCGGCGGCGCTTACGGTTACGCTGCTGCATTTGATAAATACCGTAAAATATTGGCTCCCAGCCCCCTTTACCATCTGGTGGCAACATACTTCTATCTAGCCACAACCAGTCTGAAAGTTTTAGCAGGTTATATCCATGCCAAATTAACGCAGCTAGTAATGAAATAACCAATAGCCACGGCAGGTGGCCAATAAAAATAGATAATATTAGTGCGGGTAAAATAAATAAAAACAGCCCCCAGATCAGCTGTTTTAAGGATAAGCGTTCAAGCACCCCTGTTTCTCCCTAATGGTTTCTCAATAACGCACAGAGAAGCGGTAGCCAGTACCACGAACCGTTTGCACCATTTTATCATGCCCATCTAGCTCTAACGCTTTTCTTAAACGACGAATATGCACATCCACCGTCCTATCTTCGACATACACGTTTGCACCCCAAACATAATTAAGTAACTGCTCGCGGCTATAGACTCGCTCTGGATGGGTCATAAAAAAGTGAAGTAGCTTATATTCGGTAGGTCCCATATCGATGGGAATCTCATTACTCGTAACACGATGGGAAGTCGGATCAAGCACTAACCCATTCATTTCAATAATATCTTCTGTCGACATTGGCGAGATGCGCCGCAAAATTGCTTTAACACGGGCTATCAATTCTTTTGGTGAGAACGGCTTAATTAAATAATCGTCCGCGCCAACTTCTAACCCTTTCACACGATCTTCTTCTTCCCCTCTCGCGGTTAGCATCATTACGGGGACATCACGCGTAGCACTATCTCGTTTCATATGTTTGATCACTTGGATGCCTGAACCTCCGGGGATCATCCAATCCAGCAACACTAAATCAGGTAATGGATCAACCAATTGTGCTATCGCAGAATCATAATCATCAGCTTCTGTAGGCTGAAAACCATTCTGTTCCAATACAAAACAAACCATTTCTCGGATGGGCGCTTCATCTTCAACAACTAGAATGCGTCTTGCCATGATTGTTCCTGTAAATAAGAAGAGATTTTTAATGTGACCGCATTATGCGTCAGTTTTGTGACAGAATTATGAATATCTCAACGTAAGGCTACGATCCATCATTAGATTAACAGTTTACTGTCATGTAAGTGAAACATAAAAGCCATATCAGCCAAGCTTCCTACTTTCATTGCGAAGCGCTTCTCAACTATTTTTCATGCGCTTCCCTTCATATGGCACCGATGCGGTATACTGTGATACAGCAAACTGTAGGGTTTGAATATTAGTATAGTAAAAGCGTCATAATCATAGGAATAGGTAGCTCATGCGCATCATCCACACCTCAGACTGGCATTTAGGTCAATATTTTTTCACCAAAAATCGAGCATCTGAGCATCAGCACTTTTTACTCTGGTTAATTGAACAAATCAAACTGCACCAAGTGGATGCACTGATAGTGGCAGGTGATGTCTTTGATACTGGGGCACCACCTAGCTATGCCCGTGAGCTATACAATCAATTTATTGTTGATTTACAACGAACTAACTGCCAATTAGTCATTTTAAGCGGCAACCATGATTCGGTTTCTGTTCTAAACGAATCCAGTGCGCTATTACGTTATTTAAACACCCATGTCATCACCTCAAGCAGTGAATCTCATGTCATTACGCTAAAAGATAAACAAGGAAATCCGACTGGGCTAGTTTGCGCCATCCCGTTTTTACGCCCAAGGGATGTTCAAATCAGTATGGCAGGGCAAAGTAGTGAAGAAAAACAACTTTCATTGCAAAATGCCATCCGTGATTACTATCAAACCTGTTACCAAAAAGCCGTTAAGCAGCGCGAAGCTCTTGGCTTAGATATTCCTATCATCGCGACAGGACATCTCACTGTGATCGGTGCAGAACTCACCGATTCCGTCCGCGAAATTTATATCGGTACATTGGATGCATTTCCGTCCGGAGCCTTTCCTCCAGCAGATTATATTGCACTCGGGCATATCCACCGCCCGCAATTAATTGGTGGGAAAGAATATATTCGTTATAGCGGCTCCCCCATTGCACTCAGCTTTGACGAATCACAACAACAAAAAAGTGTGTGTTTAGTGGAATTTAAGGGTCATCAATTTTCCAATGTTACATTGCTGCCTATCCCTGTTTCTCAACCACTGTATAGTCTTAAGGGCACGTTAAAAGAGCTGCAACAACAGCTTATGACGTTACCCACCACCACTGAAAACCGCCCAACTTGGTTAGATATTGAAGTCGCATCCCAAGATTATCTTGGCGATATCCAGCAACGAATTGAAGCGCTCACCCAAGATCGCTGTGTCAAAGTGGTTCGCCTACGCCGTGCTCGTCGAGCCCAAACAGGCCAAAACCTTACACAGCCCAATGAAACATTGAGTGAATTAACGGCTGAAGAAGTCTTCTCTCGAAGGCTTGCTGAAGAATCATTAGAAGACAAAGCGTTAGAGCAGCGTTTATTACAACTGTTCAAGCAATCCTACGCCACCTTACGCACTGAACAAGGGGAATAAGCGTGAAAATTTTAAGCTTACGTCTCAAAAATATTAATTCCCTTAAAGGTGAATGGAAAATTGATTTCACTGAAGAACCGTTTGCCAGCAATGGGTTATTTGCCATCACTGGTGCTACGGGAGCAGGAAAAACCACCTTATTAGATGCTATCTGCCTCGCGCTATACCATCAAACCCCACGTTTAGGGCAAATATCAAAAAGTAAAAATGAACTGATGACTCGCCATACGGGCGAATGCTTAGCGGAAGTAGAATTTGAAGTTAAAGGTATCGCTTATCGTGCATTCTGGAGCCAACGCCGCGCAAATAATAAAGCCGATGGCAACCTCCAAGATCCTAAAGCAGAGCTAGCAACCGTCGCTGATGGGCAAATTATCGCAGAAAAAGTCAGTGAAATTCGTGAAAAAATTGTGCAAATCACGGGATTGGATTTTGGACGTTTCACCAAATCTATTTTACTTTCCCAAGGTGATTTTGCCGCTTTTCTCAATGCCACAGAAAAAGAACGCGCTGACTTATTGGAAGAGATCACTGGCACCGAAATTTATAGTCAAATTTCGGTCTATATCTTTAATCAGCATAAACAAGCCAAAACTGATCTCGATCTCCTTCGAGCACAAGCCAGTAGCATCAATCTGCTTACGGAAGTCGAATATCAAGAGCTTGTTGAAAAGCAGCAACAATATTCAGCCCAAGAACAGCAGCTGAGTCAAAGTAAACTTCGCCATCAACAAGCCGTGACTTGGCATCAACAGTATCAACAGCTCGCACAAAATACCCAGCGCTTACAGCTAGCGCAACAGCAAGCTCAACAACGCTATCAAGCAGCAGAGCCCCAATTACACAAGCTCGCTCAAAGCTCTCCTGCGGAAGCCTTACGCCCGGATTGGCTGGCAGTGCAAAGCTTGCAAACTCAACTTGATGAACAGACTCAAAAACAGCAACGCATAACCCAACACTTAGAAGAGGCTCAAAAGCAACGTTTACCTTTAGTGACCCAACATGCCCAAGCGCAGATTGAACAAAATCAATACAATGAATGGGTACAGAAAACGACGGTCATGATCGATAACGAAGTGCGCCCATTAGACAATCGACTTTCCCAGCTCAATCAACAAAAATTGCAACTCTCAGAGCAATTAAGTCAGCTAAACAGTGAGTATTTACAGAAAAAAGCAAGTGTAGAGAACGCTCAGCAGCAAATTGATCATGCTAAGAGTGGGCTGAATAAAACGCAATTATTTCTCCAAGAACACGCAAATGACGCCCAAATAATTACCCAATTAGGGCGCTGGCAGCAGCAAGGTCAATTTGTTTATGAACTGACTGAACAACTCACTAAAAATCAGCAAAAACAACACGCAATCAAGCTAGAATGGCAAACATTGCAACAAGCTCAATTGCAAAAACTGAAAGAACATCAAAAAGCTCAGCTCAGTCTTGAAGCGTCTCACTCCCGCTTTAATCAGTTTGAAAAACAATTTCAAGAATACAAAGAAAAACACGATATAAGTGCAATTAACGCTCTCATTATTCAACTGCAAGCACAGTTACAGCATGCTCAAATACTGCCACTTTTACTCTCGCAACATGAGGAAAAACACCAGCAAGTACAGCTACACATTCAGCAACAAAACCAGCTCGCAGAATCTATCCAGCAAGTGGAAAAACTGATTGCAATTACACAAGATAGAGTGACTCAATTGGAGCCTCAACGCCAAGTTTTAGAACAAAAACTTCAATTAGAACAAAAAATTGTCAGCTTGGAACATGAACGCCAACAACTCATTGAAGGAACACCGTGCCCCCTTTGTGGCTCATTAAAGCATCCTGCTTTAGAGGCATACCATGCTGTTACGCCAAACGAAACCCAGCAACAATTGGTTGCGCTCAACACACAGATAGAATCCGAAAAACAACAACTCACCGAACACCAAGCATTATTACAAGCGGATAAACGTCGCCAACAAGATAATGAAGCAACACAAAAACAGTTACAGGTCCAATTAGATGCTCTCAATACCCAATGGCGACAAGCTTGTAAGCAAGCACTTACACCGGAATTAGCGAAAACACATCTCGCAGTAGAGCAATGCCTTTTAGATTTGCGCAATCAACTCACGGTTCAGCAAACCATCACCAGTGAATTTACACAGCTGGAACGCCAACACCAAGAGGCAAAAAACCACTATTACGAACAGCAAGCTCAAACTAAGCAACTGCTCTCCGAGCTATCGCTTCTTGATGAAAAACTTAAATACCATTCCCAGCAATTAGACGAAAACCAAGCGGAACAACACGCTTTGAAACAACGCGTTGAGCAGCAAACACAGCAGCTAGCCACCTCGCTCTCGCCATTTAACCTAACGCTACCAAGCCAAGAACAGTTTTCCTC
The DNA here is from genome assembly GCF_028484855.1 of Providencia sp. PROV033. Taxonomy (NCBI): domain Bacteria; kingdom Pseudomonadati; phylum Pseudomonadota; class Gammaproteobacteria; order Enterobacterales; family Morganellaceae; genus Providencia; species Providencia sp. PROV033. The sequence continues at coordinate 21,561 of NZ_JAMPSW010000053.1, forward strand.
TTGGCTAAAAGAAATTGAACAACGCGGGCAATACTATGAGGCGCAAAAAACAGACGCTCAACAGTTCGCTAAAAGTATTGAGGTTCATGCCGCTACTCTCGCAGCGGAAACAACCTATGCACAACAAATTGAGCAACAACTCGCGTCACAACAGCAACATTTTGAGCAGCTAAATCAGCAAATTGGACATGCGAATACCCAACGTCAAAACATGCTAGACGGTCAAGCTATCACTGTTTTTACCCAAAACATGCAGGTGCAGCAGGCTCAATATGCTCGTAAAGTCGATGAACTTACTCTGCAAATCAGTGAGATAGACAAACACATCGCCGCACTCACAGGAAGTGCCCAAGAACTCGATGAACAACTCAAACAACTCAATCAACGGCAATCTGTTGCACAAGCTCAGTTTATTGATGCGCTTAAGAACAGCCCGTTTGACACCCAAGAGCAATTCCTGAATGCCCTCCTTCCTGCCGAAGAAAAAATTCAGCTTGAGCAACTTAAACAACAAGTGACTCAGCAGCAGCTTGAAGCGGAAACCCGCTATCAAGAAAGCCTCTTATCTCTCGCCAATCATGAACAACAACGTTTAGTTGAATTTGCGGAGTTGTCATTGGAGCACATTCAACATGTATTGACTGAGTTAGATAATAAAATCAAGGAATTAAACCAACAACAAGGGCAGATTATTAACCAACTCGAGCGCGATCAACAGCAACGTCACCAACAGCGCGAGTTATTGAATAAAATTGAACAGAGCCAATTAAGCTACGATGATTGGAGTTACCTCAACAGCTTAATAGGCTCCGCTGAAGGGGATAAATTTCGCCGTTATGCTCAGGGGTTAACCTTAGACTGCTTAGTCTCTTTAGCTAACCAACAACTCGATAAATTGCATGGTCGCTATTTGCTGCAAAGAAGCCATTTAGCCAACCTTGAATTACAAGTTATTGATGGCTGGCAAGCGGATAGTATTCGCGATATTAAAACACTGTCTGGAGGGGAAAGCTTCTTAGTCAGTTTGTCGCTAGCCCTTGCACTCTCTGACATGGTGAGTCATCGAACCCAACTGGAATCGCTCTTTCTTGATGAAGGTTTCGGTACATTGGATGCCGAAACCTTAGACATTGCTTTAGATGCATTAGAGAGCCTCAACGCTTCAGGAAAAACCATTGGTGTTATTAGCCACGTTGAAGCCATGAAAGAACGAATTCCGGTACAAATTACCGTGAAAAAAGCAAATGGTCTTGGCTATAGTGAACTCCCAAGCCACTATCGTGTCAGTTAATCTCAAAAAGCCTAAAATAAAGCTACTAATATGATTTTTATAGATTTTTAACTACATGCAAAAATTTGAATGTTTAGGTTAAATTTTTTTTCTATGATTTTAAAGGGATACCTTTATAGTTATTCACATCGAAACAAGTTACGGCTTCTGAGGTTGTTCAATAAATTGCCGTGCTCTAAACAAAAGCAAGGGGACAAACATGTCTAACGCATTTATCGAAATGATTAAAAATCGTCGCACTATTTATAACTTAGGCGACTCATTACCTATCTCGGAAGAGAAAGTTGCTGGATTGATCAAAGAAGCCGTTAAGCACTCACCATCTGCATTTAATTCACAGACTTCACGTGTTGTCGTGTTATTTGGTGCACAACATAAAAAACTGTGGAACATCACCAAAGATGCTTTACGCGCTATCGTTCCTGAAGCAGCTTTTGCTGGAACTGAGCAAAAAATCAATAGCTTTGCCGCAGGCGCTGGTACTGTGCTGTTCTTTGAAGATAAAAATGTAGTCACTGGCTTACAAGAACAATTCCCATTATACGCAGATAATTTCCCTATCTGGTCTGAACAAGCGAGCGGTATGGCGCAACTGGCAGTATGGACAACATTATCTCAGGAAAATGTGGGCGCATCACTGCAGCACTACAACCCATTAATTGATAATCAAGTGCAAAAAGAATGGGATATTCCAGCAAATTGGATTTTACGTGCTCAAATGGTATTTGGCTCAATTGAGCAACCAGCGGCTGATAAAGACTTTATGGACGACGACGTTCGTTTCAAAGTATTCAAATAATTCATCACTAACCGTTATTATATTAAAGCCTCTACAATTGCTTGTAGGGGCTTTATTTTATTTATTCATTCCAATCATTATATATTCCATTATATAGCACACTTCAATTTCATTAATTCCTTAACAAGATAAAACTCCAATCTATCGCAAATTATTACATATAAAATTAGAACAGGAGATATTACTCATTTCCAATCACTGCTTATTTAAAAATAATATTTAGTTTTTATATATAAGTCGCATTTTTATAAAAAAATGTCTTTTTAATCGCTCATATGAAACTGAAAAATAGCTTTAATTTGATTGACATCAATATGTTATATTCCCATGATAATAGTATTTACTTATAGACTAAATTTTTATTTCTGCATTATCGGTATTTGAACTACACTAAAAATAAGAGCACAAAAGCAGTATTGGATGGTGGTCAGTGTTATTAAAGGGGGTGGACTATGAAACGTTTATCTTTATTAACTACTGTAGTGACAATCTTCATTTCAAGTTGTTCTTTCGCGAGTAATCTTAACCCATCGTCAGGAGGTACAGTCTCATTTGGTGGTTATATCTATGAACCTCAGTGTGAAGTCAATATCGCAAATCAAACTCATGTGAATATTGATTGTTATCGTAATGGTAAAACCGTTACCGCTTCAGGCTCATTGAAAAATGGTAAAAAAGTTGAATCCGAGTATGTCAAAGTTGAATATGACAAATACAGTAAATTACCTATGTTGAACGTAACTTATGAATAAGTTAATTGAAGATTTAATAAGCATCATCATTCGGGGAGCTGCTATTTACTCTCAAGTTTAAACTCCCCGAATATTATTCCCAGCTCTCACTTCGCTATCGCTTGCCACATTATTGCCAAGTTCAACCATTTCAATATTTTCTTCATTTATTTTTTCATATAAATGTCACCCCAAAATACACGGTAATGAAAAAAGCCTGACACAAGTGACAGGCTTCAGATAATTACCGCTTTTATTACTGCTGAAATTACTTAGCAGTTAAATCAACTTGGTAAATTGCAAATCCAATATCATCAGTACCTACTTTCTTCATTGGATACTGAGCGTGCTGCTGAATAAACTCAGCTGCTTTTTCACTTGGTGAAGTTTCAAAACGAACATCAAGCTTTTTATCGGTTTTGATTGGAGTGAATGACCAGTTATTATCGGCCTTCGAAACGACTTCACCTTTCTCTTTAGAAACTTTAGCAATATACGCCGCTAAAATCGCACGGTTTTCATCTGGCGATGCAAACGCAATATGCGCATCACCCGTACCTGCGAACTTACCGCCATAACCACGATAGTTATTGGTCGCGATTAAGAATGCCGCTTTAGGATCGATTGGTTTGCCTTGGTAAGTCACATTTTTGATACGATTAGCATCTTTATTAACCACTTGACAGTCAGTGTCATACTTAGCAGGCTGAGTCAGGTCAATCTGATAATTCACACCACTAATAGTGTCAAAGTTATAGGTTCTAAAACCATCCCAGTTAATCAGGCTTTGTGGCTTAGTTGATTGTGCATCGATTTGGTTGAACATGCCCGCAGAGCACTCTAACCATTCAACCACATCCGCACCTGTTGCTTTTACTACCACTAAGGTATTTGGATAGAGATATAAGTCAGCAGCATTACGGAAAGTTAAATCCCCTTTTTCCACTTCAACAAACTCAGAAGGTGCATTTTTACGTCCACCGGCTTTGAATGGTGCCGCTGCCGCTAATACTGGTAAGTCAGCTAAGTCTGGGTCCCCTTGGATAAAGTTACGGGTGTAATCCATCTGAGCATCATTCACAATCTGAACCGTTGGATCGCTTTGAACTAATGCCAAGTAGCTGTACATGTTTTCAGAGGCTTTACCAATCAATTTACCCACGAAATCACGAGTACCTTGATGCTGCTCTTGGATGATTTTTACGAGTGATTCATCGCGCTCAACCAGTGCTTTCTTGGTGGCTTTATCATAAACAGGGCGGGCATGAGCTTGAGCATCAACCACTTTCCAATCGCCACTGTCATTGTTAACCACCAAATCAACTACACCTAAATGGTCACCCCACTGTCCTGGCATAACTGCTGGAATGCCATTAACCGTGCCTTTTGCCACATCGACGCCTTTAATATCGGCGAATTCTTTGCTTGGGAACACACCGTGAGAGTGACCAAACATAATGGCGTTAATACCCGGTACTTCGCTGAGATAGTACACAGAGTTTTCTGCCATCGCTTTGTATGGCTCTTGTGAGAATCCTGAGTGAGGAATTGCCACAATCAGGTCTGCACCCTCTTTCTTCATTTGCGGCACAAACTTTTTAGCGGTTTCAGTGATGTCATTCACCTTCACTTTGCCTTCTAAGTTTGGTTTATCCCAAATCATGATTTGTGGTGGCACAAATCCAATATAGCCCACTTTGATTGTATGGGTTTTGCCATCACGATCTTTTACTGGGGTATCAACAATAATGTAAGGCTTGAAGTAGTTTTCACCCGTTTTGGCATCAACAATATTCGCGTTGACGTAAGGGAATTTTGCGCCTGCAATGGCTTTTTTCAGATAATCTAAACCAAAGTTGAATTCATGGTTACCGAAGTTTCCAACTGTGTAACCCATGGTGTTCATTAGGCTATGAGCTGGATGAGATTCACCGTCTTTTAAGCCTTTATTTGCCATGTAGTCAGCCAGAGGGCTGCCTTGAATTAAGTCACCGTTATCCACCAAAATCGCGTTGGTCGCTTCATTTTTAGCAGCTTTAATCAGTGTCGCTGTGCGTACCAGACCAAATTGCTCTGTGGGTTTATCTTTGTAGTAATCGAAGTCAATTAGGTTACTGTGAACATCGGATGTTTCCATGACACGTAAGTCAACCGTGGCAGCATGGGCATTAAATGCCACCAGCAGAGCCAAAGATGAAATTTTTAGAGCCTTTTTCACGTTAAATCCCCTTTGTTGCCTTTTGAAGGAACGCCCTTCATAAAATCTAGATTCATTTCATGGTTATTGAGTAAAAATCCAACAATACCCGAAATAAAGCCTATCACTGTGTGTTAGATATCATGTTTTAATGATAATGCCTGCAAACAGTAACCATTTTTTGTGACTAAATCACGGTTTTAGTCCATTTATGAATCCCGACTTTTATATAGCTCACAAAAATAGATTTATCCGGTAAAAATCACCGCTATTATTTGAGTTATCGATAAAATCCGCTATTCCCCAAACAACTCACCAACACTCACTTTATAAGTAGCCAAATCCACCAGCTCAATTTTTGTACTTTTACCCTTGCCTTTCTTTTACTTTTACTTTTACTTTTACTTTTACTTTTGCTTTTACTTTTGCTTTTGCTTTTGAATTTTTCGCTCTTCCCCTCACCCTATGCTCTAAATAATTCGCGTTGTAGCAAGGCGGCAAGTGAAGCTAATCCCTAGGAGCATACATAAGTATGTGAT
>NZ_JAMPSW010000054.1:0-26402 GCF_028484855.1 Providencia sp. PROV033
TAAATTTATGTATTTAATATATGTCAACTCATGAAATTATTAATATGCCGTAGTTTAGCATGATCTGCTAAATCTATTAGATTGGTAAATTTAGCATTCTTTGCTTTTTTAATTAAGAACCTGATTCTGTCTTATATAGATCTTACCTGTTGTCTTATCTTATGCTAAAATTGACTCATATCAATAATTTTAACCTGATTGAGCATTTAATATGATCCCAGAAAAAAGAGTTGTTCGTCGCATCCAGTCTGGTGGTTGTGCTATTCATTGCCAGGATTGCAGTATTAGTCAACTTTGCATCCCTTTTACATTGAATGAACACGAACTGGATCAACTCGATAATATTATCGAACGTAAAAAACCGATTCAAAAAGGCCAGGCTTTATTTAAAGCGGGTGATGAATTACGTTCTTTATACGCAATCCGCTCTGGCACGATTAAAAGCTACACGATTACAGAAGAAGGTGATGAACAAATTACAGGTTTCCATTTAGCAGGTGACCTTGTTGGATTTGATGCCATTATTCATACACAACATCCTAGTTTCGCACAAGCGTTAGAAACTTCAATGGTTTGTGAAATTCCATTTGAAACGCTGGACGATTTATCTGGCAAAATGCCTAACTTGCGTCAGCAAATTATGCGCTTGATGAGCGGTGAAATTAAAGGGGACCAAGAAATGATCCTCTTATTATCGAAGAAGAATGCGGAAGAGCGTTTAGCTGCATTTATTCTGAACCTATCTCATCGTTTTGCTGAACGTGGTTTTTCTCCAAGAGAGTTTAGATTAACCATGACACGCGGCGATATTGGTAATTACCTTGGTTTAACCGTTGAGACCATTAGCCGTCTGTTAGGTCGTTTCCAAAAAAGCGGTATGCTGAGTGTTAAAGGCAAATATATCACTATCGACGATATGGCTAAACTGACTGATATCGCTGGTAAAGTTTCACCTGTTTCTTGCTAATTTTCCTATAAACGGGTCACAAACTTTGTGATCCGTTGTTACTTTTCAATCACATTTCTTGCGTATTTATCCCCAATAACATAGTTTAGATAGATGGAACTATCCGTTTATTGAGAGGATGTCAGCATGGCTAACTATAAAAATCTTCTAGTAGCAATCGACCCAAATCAGGATGATCAACCGGCATTAAGGCGAGCAGTTTATATCGTGCAGCGTAATGGCGGGCGGATAAAAGCATTTTTGCCTATCTACGACTTATCTTATGATATGACCACCCTACTTTCGCCAGAAGAGCGCAATGCAATGCGCAAAGGTGTGATCAGCCAGAAAGCCGCTTGGATCAAGCAGCAAGCTCATTTCTATTTAGAAGCAGGAATTGAGATAGAAATCAAAGTCATTTGGCACAATAAACCGTATGAAGCCATTATCCAGGAAGTGGTTAACGGTCAGCATGACCTTTTACTGAAAATGGCGCACCAAACTGACAATTTAGAATCTATCATTTTTACCCCACTCGATTGGCATTTATTAAGAAAATGTCCATGTCCTGTTTGGATGGTGAAAGACAAAGTATGGCCAGACCACGGCTCTGTTGTCGTTGCCGTCAATCTCTCCAATGAAGAATCCTACCACGATGACTTGAATATCAAGCTCGTCGAAAAAACCCAAGATTTAGCCCAGAGAGTCATCAAAGAACAAGAAATTCATTTAGTCAGCGCCTATCCTATCGCACCGATGAACATTGCGATTGAACTTCCCGATTTTGACCCTAGTCTGTATAACAATGCACTGCGTGGTCAGCATCTGATAGCCATGAAGAGCTTACGTCAGAAATTTGGTATTGATGAGAAATACACTCACGTTCGTGAAGGGTTACCTGAAAAAATTATTCCTGATATGTGTGAAGAGCTGCATGCAGGTGTTGTCGTGCTCGGTATATTGGGCCGTACGGGGCTTTCCGCTGCATTTTTAGGGAACACCGCTGAGCATGTTATTGATAAACTAAAATGCGATTTGCTTGCAATCAAACCGGATGGCTTTGTTTGTCCTATTAATGCCACTGATGATTAAACCCGGTTCATAATATTAAAAGCGCATGAATAGAGTTGTGCACTTTTTTATTCCACTTCAATGAATCGAAATTCGATGAATAATAAAAACATAATTTTCTGATATAAAAACGCCCTGAATTCAGGGCGTTTACGTTTACTTTATAGATAATGATAAATTATAGCGCTTTTAAAATTGCATCTACGCTAGCTTTTGCATCACCAAATAACATTTGGGTATTCTCTTTGAAGAATAATGGGTTTTGTACCCCAGCATACCCTGTATTCATTGAACGTTTAAAAACAATAACATTATTGGCTTTCCACACTTCTAATACCGGCATTCCCGCAATTGGGCTATGTGGATCTTCTTGTGCCGCAGGGTTCACGGTATCATTCGCACCAATAACCAGTACCGTATCCGTTTCGGCGAAATCATCGTTGATCTCATCCATTTCTAATACGATGTCATACGGGACTTTTGCTTCAGCCAATAAGACGTTCATGTGTCCAGGTAAGCGCCCCGCAACTGGGTGAATACCAAAGCGAACATTGATACCGCGCTCACGTAGTTTTGCCGTAATATCATGCACTGGGTACTGAGCTTGTGCTACCGCGAGACCATAGCCTGGAGTGATGATCACTGAGGTTGAATTTTTCAACATTTCAGCAACTTCTTCCGCTGTCGTTTCACGATATTCGCCCATCTCTTCTTCCGAACCTGTTGATGAGCCATCAGTACCAAACCCACCCGCTATTACGCTGAAAAACGAACGGTTCATCGCTTTACACATAATATAAGAAAGGATCGCACCCGAAGAACCCACTAACGCCCCTGTTACAATCAGTAAGTCGTTACTGAGCATGAAACCTGCCGCAGCGGCTGCCCATCCAGAATAAGAGTTCAACATCGAAACAACAACGGGCATGTCTGCACCACCAATCGATGCCACTAAATGCCAACCAAAAGCTAATGCTATGACTGTCATGATTAGCATCATGAACACTTGCAAGCCCACACTGTCCGTTTTAACGAAGATGACCAGTAAAACAAAGGAAACAACTAAAGCTGCAAGGTTTAACTTATGGCGATTCGGTAGCATCATTGGTTTAGATGACATTTTTCCCGACAATTTACCATAAGCAACAATTGAGCCAGTAAACGTTACGGCACCAATGAAAATACCCAAGAAGACCTCAGTTAAATGGATGTTTTCCATCACATTGCTGGCATGACCTTCACTCGCAATAAAGCTGTTGAAACCAACAAGGACCGCAGCCAAACCCACGAAACTGTGCAAAATAGCAACCAGCTCTGGCATCTCTGTCATTTCAACTTTCTTGGCTAAACGAATACCGATGACCGCACCAATCACCATCGCAACAATCATCCAACCCACATTCGCACTATTTGGTCCCATAATAGTCGCAATCAATGCGATCGCCATACCAATAATGCCGTAAGTATTCCCACGTTGGGAACTTTCATGACGAGATAGCCCCGCAAGGCTAAAAATAAATAGGATAGCAGCAACGATGTAGGCTGCTGTCACAACTCCACTTGACAACATAAGTTACCCCTTATCCCTTACGAAACATTTTTAACATACGTTGAGTTACTGTAAACCCACCGAAAATATTGATGCTTGCGATCAAGATCGCAATAAAGGATAAGAAACTTACCCAGCCACCACTGCCAATCTGCAATAGTGCACCAACAACAATAATGCCCGAGATAGCATTTGTTACTGACATTAAAGGTGTATGCAATGCATGAGTCACATTCCACACCACGTAATATCCGACCACACAGGCTAATGCAAAGACAGTGAAGTGCGATAGAAACTCAGCAGGCGCCGAATTTGCAAACCAGCCAAACAGAATGATAGCCAATGCCATAAGAACCATTTTGGTCATAGGTGACATTTTTTTCTCTGGCGCTTTCACTTTCTCAACCGCTTTCGGCTTAGCTTGTGGTTGTGCTGAAACTTGAATTGGCGGTGCAGGCCAAGTGATTTCCCCTTGTTTAATCACTGTAACACCTCGAATCACTAAGTCGTCGAAATCGATAGTGATTTCGCCATCTTTCTCTTTACACAACAGTTTCATCAAGTTAACGAGGTTAGTGCCATATAACTGAGAAGATTGGGTTGGTAAACGGCTTGGTAAGTCTGTGTAACCGATAATTTTAACGCCATTATCTGTAACCACTAACTTATCAGCCTGAGTGAGTTCGCAGTTACCCCCAGTTTGAGCTGCAAGGTCAACAATCACGCTACCGGGTTTCATTGATTCAACCATTTCTTTGGTGATCAACTTCGGCGCAGGTCGTCCTGGTATTAACGCGGTCGTTACAATGATATCGACCTCTTTTGCTTGCGCAGCAAATAATGCCATTTCCGCCTTAATAAATGCCTCAGACATCACTTTCGCGTAGCCATCACCGCTGCCTGCATCCTCTTTAAAATCCAATTCAAGGAATTCGGCGCCCATACTTTGGACCTGCTCTTTAACTTCAGGGCGGGTATCAAATGCACGAACAATTGCGCCTAAACTTCCTGCGGCACCAATGGCCGCCAAGCCTGCAACGCCAGCACCAATGATCATCACTTTCGCTGGTGGCACCTTACCTGCTGCAGTAATTTGCCCCGTAAAAAAGCGACCAAATTCATGGGCAGCTTCGACAATCGCACGATAACCCGCAATATTGGCCATTGAACTTAAGGCATCTAACGATTGCGCTCGAGAAATTCGAGGTACCGCATCCATAGCCATTACGTTGATATGACGAGATTTCAACGCCTCCATTAAATCAGGATTCTGTGCCGGCCAAATAAAGCTGACTAAGGTCGCCCCTTCTTTTAACAAAGGAATTTCATCTGATAGTGGCGCATTCACTTTAAATACAATGTCTGCAGCAAATGCACTTTCACAATCAACAATTTCCGCACCGGCTTGCTCGTAAGCCGCATCATCAAAACTTGCTAGATGTCCCGCATTTTGCTCAACACACACTGAAAAACCCAATTTTAGCAATTGAGTCACTGTCGATGGTGTCGCGGCAACACGCGCTTCATTGGCAAGTCGTTCTCTTGGTATACCAATTCGCATAATATTCCCTTTTTAAAGCTCGAAGTAATCTATGTTGTCGGTTATTCGCCCAAAAAATGACTGCCTTATCAAAAGGAAAAGTCTTATTTTGTCGTTCAACAGCTGTAAAATGTCCTAATAACCTACTGAAATTAACCCTATTGATCCATAATTGATCACGATTCTAAGACAGTAAATGGAATTCACCGTGTAAATCTTAGTTTTAGGTCAATAAAATACTGGATACTTAAAAAAAACTGGTAAATTTGACTAGTCAATCATTATTTGTGTCTTATAAAAATAAAATAGTGCGACAACATGGGCAGTTACGTGTAATAATCACCGCCATGTGTTACTACTATTATTCAGCATGTTTATAATAAATTGCGCAAGGCGGAAGGATTTTGTATGAAGCTGAAAACTACGGTCATCGCAGCCGCGGTGCTATCATTAACTAGTATAACCGCTACACAGGCGGCTGTTGAATTAACGCCAAAACAGGCTACTGAATTACAACCTTATGAGCGTATAACCGTCACTGGGCGTTTTAATGCTATCTATGAAGCATCCGATGCAGTTTCCCGTAGGGCTGATAAGATGGGGGCATATGCCTTTTACATTCAAAGCCTTGATGATGTCGGTGACAGTGGCAACATGCGTGTTGTTGCTGATGTATATGCGAAAGATGCACCAAAAGTTGAAGAACCCGCTCGCCGAGTTTTCGGTGGTGTAGAAGAAATGTCTAAAGCGGATGCCAAAGTGTATCAACCATTTGATACCGTTACCGTAAGTGGTTTCTACCCATCCGAGCCTGACTTATACGAAGCAATCGCGAAAAAAGCTAAAGAAAAAGACGCAGCCTCCTTTTATGTGGTTCGTAACGTTGCCATGAATGATGGTGGTAATACTTTAGCAACGGCATATATCTATAAGAAAGATGCTCCTAAGCGACAAATTCAAAAAGAAGACGCCGTTGTCCCTGCTGACTCAGAAGCAGGACGTGCGATGTTAGCACAAGGTGGCGAAGCTGCAGATAAAGTACTGATCCCAGGTGTTGCAAGTTCAGATGAACCAACAACAGCCGTAGGTCGTTTCTTTGAAACCTCCACAAGCCAACCTGGTCGTACGAGTGTGACTTTACCAAGCGGTTATGTCATCGAAGAAGTGAACAAAACCGCCGCAGCAATGATGGTTCCATTTGATTCTATTACCTTCTCAGGTTATTACACAAATACCCCAGAAGTGCGTTATCAAATCGCCAAACGTGCTGAAGCAAAAGGTGCTAAGTACTACCATATCACTCGTGAATGGCAGTCAAACGGTGGTAGTGTTACCATCAGTGCAGACCTGTTTAAATAATCTATTATTCTATTTTATGATGAAAGCCAGTTTGCTATTCGAACTGGCTTTTTTTATTGAATCGCTATACGTCGCTGTTTGCTCGAGCACATTCCGATTAAAAATCCCCTTCCGTTTGCCTTGAAATAAAAAAAGTGAATAAAACATCTTGTTAAGTGCATATTTTCCCATTGCATCTGATGCATTTCATTCGTAGAATCCACACTCTAATTTAGCAGGCGATCCAACTGGATTTAAAAGCTGTAACAGTGAATCTATTTATATCATTGCTATCTTAACGTGATTTTAACTTTTGATTGCACAACAACCAGGATATACATTGAAAAATACATTAAGCCTTACCGCACTTACCGCGCTAGTTCTTAGCTCCATGGTAGGTGCTGGTGTATTTAGCCTTCCACAAAATATGGCTGAAGTGGCGAGCCCGTTAGCATTAATCATCGGCTGGTCCATCACGGGCGTTGGGATCTTATTTCTTGCATTTTCTCTCTTATTTCTTTCCAGAATTCGTCCTGATTTGGATGGTGGAATATTTACTTATGCAAAAGTCGGATTCGGTGAGTTTATTGGCTTTTGTTCCGCATGGGGTTATTGGTTGTGTGCCGTTGTCGCCAACGTTTCTTATTTAGTCATTGTTTTTGCTGCAATCAGTTTCTTTACCGATACACCAGACCATATTGTGTTTGGTGATGGTAATACTTGGCAAGCCTTGATCGGTGAATCTATCTTATTGTGGGTTGTGCATTATCTCGTCCTGCGCGGTGTACAAACTGCTGCGGGGATTAATAAATTAGCAACGATGGCAAAGTTAGTCCCTCTTGGCTTATTTATCGTACTGGCATTTTTTGCTTTCAAACTCGATATTTTTGATGCGGATTTCAGTGGCATTGACCTTGGTATCCCTGTTTGGCAACAAGTTAAAGATACAATGCTGATCACTCTATGGGTATTTATCGGTATTGAGGGTGCCGTGGTTGTCTCAGCCAGAGCCAAAAATCGTCGTGATGTTGGTCTCGCAACTATTTTTGCCGTGAGCTCCGCTCTCATCATCTATATTCTCGTTACCTTATTATCACTTGGGATCATGCCTCGCGCTGATCTTGCTGAAATTAAAAACCCCTCCATGGCAACTTTAATGGTTTCCTTAATTGGTTCGAGTGGCGACATTATTATCGCCGCAGGGTTAATTATTTCAGTGTGTGGCGCTTACTTGAGCTGGACAATCATGGCAGCTGAAGTGCCATATATCGCCGCACAATATCAATCATTTCCTAAGATTTTTAATAAACTGAATAAGAATGATGCCCCTTCTTCATCTTTATGGCTAACCAATGGTGCCGTTCAATTATCACTTGTACTTATTTGGTTAAGTGGCAGTAACTACAATACCCTGCTGACCATCGCCTCAGAGATGATTTTGGTTCCATACTTTTTAGTGGGTGCATTTCTAGTCAAAGTTGCCTATGAACGCCACAGTAAAGCGTTGCTTGCTGTCGGCTTTATAGCAAGTGTATATGGCTTATGGTTACTTTATGCTTCTGGTTTGATTAACTTGATGCTTTCCGTTGTGCTGTATGCTCCGGGGATCTTGATTTTTTTATATGCCCGTTCACAGCAAACTGCAAAAGCACCACTTAAATTAATTGAAAAAGTATTGGCGTGGGCGATCGCAATCGCTTCTGTACCTGCGTTATATTCCTTGTTAGCGTAATTCATACTTTATCTGCGAGCTAAACTTAACCACTTGAATTTAGCTCGCTTTCTATTCCCTTCTCTTGATTACCCATTATTCAGCTCTGCGTTTTTTACAACTCGCGCTCTTCTATCTGTTGTAGTGTTTAAATACATTCATCAAATAAGGAGATTCAAATGCGTATCCCCCCTCGGACCATCACGTTTGCTGATAACCCTTCTTTTATTAATCGTGGACTAGCGCGAAATCGCTCGCTACCACAACAAATTTCTGCGGTTACTCAACAAGTTCCACAACAGTTAAGCTTCTTTCAACAAAAACGAGCAGAAATTAAAGCTCAAGACCGAACTGAAGGTATGCAGTTTAAATTAGCTGCCCAACAAATTGTACGAAGGGATTGCCCCTGATTTATCTGAGTGACTGGCATGATGACCAACAGCACAGTTGTTAAGGTAAATGTATTATCACCCAATAGTATGTTGTAACTAAAAAAGCAAAACAGACTAGAATGACGAAATAAAAAACGCGTGAGTGGCAATGTTCCCACTTCACGCGTTAATGATTATCTTGACTGGCTCATTACAGTTGCTGAGTCAAACTTTCCATCGTTTGGATAATACGTTTATCTGAAATCGGATAAGGTGTTCCAAGCTGCTGAGCGAATAAACTGATTCGTAGCTCTTCAATCATCCAACGAACCTCTTGTACCTCAGGTAATTGTTTTTGCAGCGGTGTCAGTTTACTCATCCACTGTTGCCACAGAGTTTGCACATGCTCAACTTTACTCATCTGCGCGCGGTCACGATTCGGATCAATCGCCAATTTTTCTAATCGTCGCTCAATTCCATTTAAGTAACGCAAGATATCGGGTAGTCGCTTCCAGCCCTGCTCCGTGACAAAACCCTTAAAGACTAACCCTGACATTTGTGCTTTTACATCAGACAACGCCAATGCCATCGAAAAATCCACACGTCCTTTTAATCGTTTATTGATCGCAAATACTGCGGTTAAGATCTGCTCAACCTGCTTCGCAATATTGACAACTACATCATTCAACTCTGCCCGCGCATACTCTTTCAATGATTCAAACTGCTCTTCATTCCAGACCGCACCACCATATGTTGCAATCAACTGATCAATACCACATGCGATACAATCATCAATTAATTCAAGCACTTTACCATAGGGGTTAAAATAGAGGCCCAATTTAGATTTATTTGGCAATTTCTCATGAAGATACTTAATCGGTGATGGGATATTCAATAATAATAATCGACGAACTCCGCCCCACATCGCTTGCTGCTGCTCAAATTCAGTTTCGAAAACCCGAATACCTACACTGTTCTTTTCATCGACTAATGCAGGATAAGCTTTAACAGAATAACCGCCACGTTTTTGCTCATAACGTTGAGGCAGTTCACCGAAACTCCAAATATGTAAGCCACTTTGCTCAATACCATCATCCACAACTTCAGACAGTGTTTCTTGCACTTTTTCCTTAAGGCTATTTTTTAAAGCATCTAAATCTTGCCCTTCAGCGACAGTTTTATTTTTATCGTTTACCACCCGATAGGTCATTTTTAAATGCGCTGGCAGTTGGTCTAACTGCCAAGACTCGCGTTCCACTGTCACACCAGTCATTCGGCGTAATTCACGCTCTAATTTATCGAGCACGCTGCCTTCAGGCATTGGAACTCGCTCTAAAAATGCCGAAGCATAGTTAGGCGCAGGCACAAAATTACGGCGGATTGGTTTTGGCAATGATTTAATCAACGCAACAATCAATTCATGACGTAATCCTGGCACCTGCCAATCAAAGCCAATATTGTGTACCTGATTTAAGATAGCCAATGGGATATGAACAGTAACCCCATCAGCATCCGTTCCCGGCTCAAACTGGTAACTGAGGCGGAATTTAAGATCCCCCTGATACCAGTAATTGGGGTAATCCAGTGCGGAAACGGTACTTGCATCCTCTTTGATCAGCATGTTTTTTTCAAAACTAAGTAAATCAGGCTGCTGTTTTGATACAGTTTTCCACCAATTATCAAAATGGCGAGATGAGATCACATCATTCGGAATACGCTGGTCATAAAACGCAAATAACGTTTCGTCATCGACCAGAATGTCACGTCGGCGTGATTTGTGTTCTAAATCTTCCACTTCAGATAACAATTTTAGGTTAGCTTTAAAAAATGCGTGACGGGTATTCCAATCCCCTTCCACTAAGGCATGACGAATGAATAATTCACGGCACAATAGTGGATCAATCACCCCATAATTGACTTGGCGCGATGCCACAATCGGAAGCCCATATAATGTCACTTTTTCTGATGCCATAACGGCACCTTCTGACTTCGACCAATGTGGTTCACTATAGTGATGTTTAACCAAATGCTCCGCTAATGGCTCAATCCATTCAGGATCAATAGACGCGGCAATACGCCCCCATAATTTTGAGGTTTCAACCAGCTCAGCAACCATCGTCCATTTCGGTGGTTTTTTAAATAAACCTGACCCAGGGAAGATAGTAAATCTGGCATTCCTTGCTCCGGTAAATTCATGTTTTTCCGCATCTTTTTGACCAACGTGCGATAACAACCCTGCCAATAAAGAGACATGAATACTGCGAAAATCTGCCGCCGCACTATTGATAGCAAATCCTTGCTCTTTTACCACTTGACGCAATTGTGTGTAGAGATCTTGCCACTCACGAATCCGCAGGTAGTTAAGGAAATCCTGACGACACATTTTTCTAAATTGTGCGTTAGAAAGTTCCTCTTGCTGTTGTTTTAAATAATCCCACAGATTTAAAAATGCCAGAAAATCTGACTGCTTATCATGGAAGCGTCGATGCTTTTCATCGGAAGCTTGCTGTTTATCTAACGGTCTTTCACGAGGGTCTTGAATGGACAATGCGGAAACAATCACCATCGTTTCACGTACCGCACCATATTTTCGTGCTTCAATCACCATTCGCGCTAAACGTGGGTCCACAGGTAATTGTGCTAACTGGCGGCCGATATCAGTTAAACGGTATCCTTTGTCTACTTCCTTATGAGATTGGATCCCACCGAGCTCTTCCAGTAATTTGACACCGTCTTGAATATTTCGCTTATCCGGTGCTTCTACAAATGGGAATGCAGCGATATCTCCAAGCCCTATCGAGGTCATTTGTAAAATGACGGATGCCAAGTTAGTTCTCAGAATTTCAGGATCGGTAAATTCAGGTCGAGATAGGAAATCTTCTTCAGAATACAAACGGATACAGATACCATCTGAAACACGTCCACACCGCCCTTTACGCTGGTTAGCGGAAGCTTGAGAAATCGCTTCTACTGGCAAACGTTGTACTTTCGTGCGATAACTATACCGGCTGATCCGCGCATAACCTGTATCAATAACATATTTTATACCGGGTACTGTTAACGACGTTTCTGCCACGTTCGTTGCAAGTATAATTCGACGCCCACCATGAGGATGGAAAATACGATTTTGTTCACTGTTAGACAATCTTGCGAACAGTGGCAAAATTTCGGTGTGACGTAATTGAAGTTTGGATAAAGCGTCAGCGGTATCTCGAATTTCACGCTCACCGCTCATAAAGATCAGAATATCACCTGCACTTTCACGTCCAAGCTCATTAACAGCATCAATAATGCCGTCAATCTGGTCACGATCGCTGTCATTATCATCGCCCATAATGGGACGATATCGCACTTCAACTGGATAAGTACGCCCAGAGACTTCCACAATTGGCGCATGACCGAAATGACGAGAAAATCTTTCAGGATCAATGGTTGCAGACGTAATAATGACTTTTAAATCAGGGCGTTTAGGTAATAATTGACGTAAATACCCTAAAATAAAATCGATATTTAAACTCCGCTCGTGAGCTTCATCGATAATAATGGTGTCGTATTGCAGAAGTAATTTATCATTTTGTAATTCTGCTAATAAAATACCATCCGTCATTAACTTAACTTGAGTGGTATCACTAACCTGATCGCTAAAGCGAACCTTATAACCGACATTTGTACCCAATTCACACTCTAATTCTTGTGCTAAACGTGAAGCGACAGAGCGAGCAGCCAGCCTCCGCGGTTGAGTATGACCGATAAATCCTTTTACTCCACGCCCCAGTTCTAGACAAATTTTAGGGATCTGCGTCGTTTTACCTGAGCCAGTTTCTCCGGCAATAATCACAACTTGATGCTGACTTATAGCATCAAAAATAGCTTGTTTCTTTTGGCTAACAGGTAAGTTTTCTGGGTAAACAATTTTTGGCATATTCAGGCGTTTTTTCTCAACTTTCTGTTTCGCCTTTTCAACATCCCCTTTAATCACGTCAATCACTGCCATACGGGATTTTGGGTCTTGTATTTTTGCTATGCCATGCAAGCGTTTCTTTAATTGCCATTGATCACGCAATGATGTTTGTTCAATTTCAGCCTGTAATGCTGACAGAATGGGATCCATTCTTAAATCCTTATATTTCAATTTGTTATAATGCCACTGTTCTATTTATCATCATGATGCGGCTAAAGATAATATTTTGGTCTGTTTTATGATTTTAGTTATCTCATACAAATACCATCAGTTTTTTCGAACTAATCCTTCTAAATTTCTTCTTATTAATGCGTCACATACGGAGTATCATCATTATTCAATGAGCGACATATGAGTTTTGAGGAAAATAATGAGTAAAGTATTACTATTGAAATCCAGCATTCTGGCGGATTACTCACACAGCAACAAAATGGCCGATTATTTTGTACAACAGTGGAAAGAAAAAAATCCTACTGATGAATTTCTCGTTAGAGATTTAGTTAAGCAGCCTATCCCTGCCATTGATGGCGAAATTTTAGCAGCTTTTGCGCCAACTGACACTAAAACAGCACAGCAACAAGCACTTTTAGACCTATCAAATCAACTGATTGATGAGATTAAGCAAAGTGATGTTTTAGTGATCACGGCACCTATGTACAATTTTTCAGTGCCTTCTCAACTGAAGCACTATTTTGATTTTATCGCCCGCTCAGGGCATACCTTTAAATATACCGAGCAAGGTTCTGTCGGTTTATTAAATAATAAACGTGCATATGTACTAACAAGTCGTGGCGGAATTTATAAAGATACACCAACGGATATTATGGTGCCTTATATCACGTTATTCTTGAATTTTATTGGCATTACAGATATTGAATTTATTTTTGCAGAAGGTACTGCACTCGGTGCTGAATCAGTTGAGAATGCTCATTCTCAGGCCAGAGATCATATGAATACATTGATTGCCTAATAAAATGCCTCGTTAAACTAGGCATTCTTATTTGTCACTATATGCGCACAACCTAGTGCGCATTTTATTTTTTCTGTACCCACTGCCCATTAATACCGCGTACATATTCTCCTGTAGGCGCCCGGTCTACCAGCTTTTGCCCTGCGATTCTTGCGACATCATTGGTTTTAAGCCCGTTTTTATCCGCAATTTCCGCGTATCTATTTTTCCTTTCAGCGTTAATACGCTCAACCAACTGCTTTGCATTATCACTATTTTGGTCAATCACTGCCAAATACCCTGACAATGTTTCACCAACAAGCCCATGAGATTTCCCTTCTTCAACCGTCAGAGCAAATGCAGAGAATACACTTAGCGTCGAACATAAAGCGATTGCCTTAAACCAATTCATCATTTCGCTTTCACCTCACCAAATAAATCACTATTTTCTTTTAGTAACTCTTCGACTTGCCTATCAGCTTTGATTTGAATTTCATGTTCAATTTTGACATTCATATTGATATTAATCGGCTTATCAGGTGTAGCGACTTCAACACGTAAACACGCTGTTAATAACGAAGCCATTGTCATCATCATGATCAGTTTTAATGTTTTCACAGTATTCCTTTTATCTCTTATAGATTTTTTTCGAGCCATTCTTCTAAGCCACTACCAAAACGCAGACTGCGCCACAACTGAAAAATATTTTCTTCATGCTGATAATTTAAATGTACTTCACGCTTTTTCGCTTCTTTGGTGTTATACCCTTCAAGAATAGTCGACATAGTGAGTAATCCCAAATTCGTGACATTGACATCGGTGCGACTACGTTGAATTTCAAGATATTGCAGCCAACCAATTGCAGAGCCTGCTGAAATATTATCAGCCGCGATAGATTCCACAAAATTGGTATCCAAGCGCAGTGTAAGTGGTCCGCTATTTTCCATCCATCCCGCTTTAATTATCCATTCCGGATTATCCAAATAAAACGGTAATTCCCCGTTTACTCGCCCAGAAACGGCAAATTGGGAAACTTTTAGTTTTGTAAATAGTTCACTGAGTTCCACTTCGTGAACGCTAATTGTCGCTGGTTTATTTTGTGGCCAACGCAATATATCGAGGCTAATTTCACCGCCTAGCATGTTAAATCCAACATTGCTTAAGTGAATTGGATTCGTCTCAGTCGGGGGATAAGTACCTGACAAATCAGCTTTAACATTGGTAAATTCAAATAAATTCGAGATGTGTTTAATACGCAATTCAACCGGTGATTTCTCACCTAACGTCCAAGTGCTATTGTGTAATTTCCACGGTAGGACAAAGTCCAATCCATTTAGCTCGCCATCTTTCATCCATAAGCTGGTATTTTGAACTCGCCAATGTCCACCAGCAATAAACCCATTTTCTGGTGTCATGGAAAAAGCAGCCTGAGAAAAAAGTTTACCTTCGCGCAATTCAATTCCAAGGTCTTTCGGAATTAATGTCTGAAATGCTTTTACCGACTGTTCAGGCCAACGCGCTTCACCACGTAAACGCTCTCCATCCCAACGCCCAAAAATGACAATAGGTCCAACTTGGCGGGTACTTAAGTCCCCTTTTAGCTGAAAACTTGCCGGTGATGTGCCTTTGAGCTCGGCATTAGCTGTGATTTTAGGCAAATAACTCTCAGAACCAAATAACATACGATTACTGGTTAGCTGTAATCCGCCGTAAAAATTCGCTTTTGCCGGATCCCGTTGCCAAACTAATGGTGATGTGAGCTTAAGTCTAGGTGCAGACATCGAAAGTAGACCATATTTAATCTGGTCGAAACCCGTATTTAAACTATTGAGTGTCAATTGCGTATCTTGCCAGCTACCATTACCTTTAACATCCCAGTGTGCAGATAATGCAGGTAATTGAGCATTTCCCCAATAATTCCAAAACCATTTGCCTTGATCGATATTAAATTTATTCGCGCTACCATCAAGATGAATATCAAAATCACCCCAATATTGCTCTTTCACTTTTAAAATAGCCTGTAAACGACCGGTGATCCCATCTGCATTTAAACGCGTTCCAGCGAGAGGGAATCGTATTTCACGTAACAAAATCGTGGGGGAAAGTCGTCCATAGGCTCTCATTAAGGAGCCTGGCATAAATGCCACTGTAGGGGAAACCAATTGACCTGCAATTTTTGCGGGTAAATTGATATCTAACACCATGTCATCATACTTAACTTGACCATTCAGCCTAAAATTAATGTCGCCATCGAGAAGGTTAATTCGGCTTGGTTCAACAGTAAGAACTAAATTTGCTTTACCTTTTTTCGCATCAGTTAGCATATTTAACCGCCCTGAAACGACAAATTCACTCCAAGTTTGATTCCAGTTATCAATCTGAAATGCAATCCCACCATGCAATGGAATGTCAGCATCATTCCAGCGCCACTGCCCATCAGTCACAATGACTTGGGACGATGATACGTGCCAAGGAAGGTGAAATAATTCTTGTTGCTGTTCGACATCCATCACAGTGAGTAAACCTTGGTCTTGCTGCCAGTGCAGTTTAGTCTGCAAAAGTTTATTTAATTCAAGAAGCTTAAACTGAGCATCGATATCTCCCGCCTCGGGAAGTTGATCGCTAGTGAGCGGTAACGTTAACTGAGCCGTTAATTCAATATGCTGTGGTTCCTCTTTCTGCTTAAGCACATCTGGTGCTTGTAACTGTTCCAGCATTAATGGACTTTGGGGTAAGGTTGCAGAAAATTGATTGATAATTAACTGGTTTTGTTGATTGACTAGAGAAGATACGCGTAAATTTTCACTTTGATAATCAAGCATAAGTGGAAAATCAGGCGTGCTTCTCAACCACAAACTACCTTGATACTGTTCCCAAGAACGTAAATTAATTTTATCAATAACCAGTGAAAATTGAGGGATGGCATCCAATATATCAGTCATATTCACCGGTGGGCTGGACGGCTCTTCGCTCGTTTTAACCTGATTCAAACACTCGGCATTGATATCAAGCCCATCAGCCTTGATTCTGATAGGGAAAATAGAAATATAGATATTGGTTAATGTCACGAGCGAACAATCCGTTGCCGTTAACTCCGCATGAGAAAATCGAATTTGCCGGTCAACAATATGGGGCGCAGAAAGTGACAACGTCACGGGGCTGGGTAAAAAGTGATTGGCTACAACAGGCGCCCAACGTGTTAACGTTGACCACAAAATCATCAGAAGCACTACCATAGCGCCTAAGAATAAAAGCAGTATTTTTATCGCTCGTTTCATGAATATTCTCTAAACATAGCTATATTCATAAAGCGGCAATGAAGATCATTGAAGAAATGGATGAAAACAAAGCGAAAGGATGCGTTGGAACTAGCAGCTCAACAACTTGCATAGCGATATAGGTCATTTCCATAATAATCTTCTCTATTTAGATAAATATATTCTAATCTTTTAAAACAGAAATGAACAACTTAACCCTATCCGTTCATTCTGTTACTACATTATTTTCAGTCAGTTATTAGTGATTATGCGATGTGACATGGTTGGTAATTTCACGAAAATATGATTGTGTATCATGCACAATCTTCACTTTTTCGGCAAATATAGGATTAGCTGCGAAAAATGGCACTAAACACTTGTCATAAGACCCTTCCATTATCCTGCTATCTTTACATTTGATCTCCGAAATTAGTGACTTCATAGTTTCCGGAGTCTTTTTAACGTACTCAGTTTGGGTTTTATCCCAATAAATTTCATCATAACCATATGCAGGGAGACTAAATTCTTCCGATAACTTTTGAGCGAGCGTTGTTTTCCCTGCCCCGGATATGCCAATAATGCAAATTTTCACGTAACTCCTTAACTTTATCTATTCTTTAAAATCTATCTAGTCCTTAAAAAGGAAAAAATAAAACTTAACAATCGCAGCATTTTAACACTAAAAAGACCTTTATTTGTTAAACAGGATATGTAAACGAAAATCAAACGTAAACAGAGAGATATTTTATTAATTTAAAGGTGATTTACATCACTATTTGTCTTATTCTGGACGCATATTTTTGTGGGTTTGTTTATTTTACCTACAGTGTCTCATTTATTGGTTCCTATACATTATGGAGTTCCTCTGATGAAAATTGTTTCCTATAGCACCAAACAGTATGATCGAAAACATATGGAACAGGTCAACCAACAGTCAGAGTTTAATTTTAATATTGAATACTTTGATTTCCCATTAACAGTCCAAACCGCTAAAAACGCCGTAGGCGCTGATGCTGTTTGTATTTTCGTCAATGATGAAGCAAACCGTGCCGTGTTAGAAGAGCTTGCTGCTCTTGATATCCATATTCTTGCTTTGCGCTGCGCAGGTTTTAACAATGTAGATTTGGATGCCGCCAATGAATTAGGTATTCAAGTTGTACGAGTTCCCGCTTATTCTCCTGAGGCCGTCGCCGAACATGCTGTAGGTATGATGTTGTGCCTGAATCGTCGCATTCATCGTGCTTATCAACGCACGCGCGATGCTAACTTTTCGCTGGAAGGCTTAACTGGCTTTAATATGCACAACCGCACTGCGGGCATTATTGGTACAGGTAAAATTGGTCAAGCCACCTTGCGTATTTTGAAGGGGTTTGGAATGCGTTTGCTGGCTCACGACCCTTACCCAAACCAAGTCGCTCTCGATATTGGTGCAGAATATGTCGATTTAGATACCCTCTATAGAGAATCTGACATTATTTCTCTACACTGCCCGTTGACCCCAGAAAACCACCATTTACTCGATGAAAATGCTTTTAATCGCATGAAACCTGGCGTCATGATTATCAATACCAGTCGTGGTGCTTTAGTTGACTCCGCGGCTGCTATTAATGCACTAAAATCCCAAAAAATTGGTGCATTAGGCATGGATGTATATGAAAATGAAAGAGATTTGTTCTTTGAGGATAAATCCAATGATGTCATTCAAGATGATATCTTCCGCCGACTGTCCTCTTGCCACAACGTATTATTTACTGGGCACCAAGCATTTTTGACGGAAGAAGCGTTAACCAGTATCAGCTTAACAACGTTGAGCAATATTCAACAAGTCAGCCGTGGCGAAAACTGCCCGAATGTTGTTAAGCCCTAGCGGGATCACGCATCATGAAAAGACTGATCCCACTAACCCTCTTTGGATTGTTGCTCGCAGCTTGTCAAACTCATCAAGTCAAGGCAGGTAGTAGCCAACAA
The DNA here is from genome assembly GCF_028484855.1 of Providencia sp. PROV033. Classification (NCBI taxonomy): domain Bacteria; kingdom Pseudomonadati; phylum Pseudomonadota; class Gammaproteobacteria; order Enterobacterales; family Morganellaceae; genus Providencia; species Providencia sp. PROV033. The sequence goes on from NZ_JAMPSW010000054.1 coordinate 18,662, forward strand.
TCTCTTGAGCAACAATTGATGCATCATAACTTTGTCTTAACTGAAGTAGATGGACGACTGGTTCCCAAAAAGCAAACAACCCCATCAATTTCTTTTGGTGAAAAAATGTTTGTTTCTGCCTCAATGTGTAATGATTTTAACGGAATGGGTGTAATCAATAATGCAACATTGAAAGTTAAAACATTAAGTAAAACAGAATTAGAGTGTGTAGATGAAGATCTTTCACGATGGGATGCATTAATTAATCGTATGCTGACCAATGGCGCAACAGTAACATTATCCAAAAATCATTTAATGTTAACGCAAGGGCATTATAAACTTGTTTATACTTTGAGTGATTATATGCAGTAATTCTGCCTTTATTGCAAAATAAAAAACCGCCATTTTAAATCTGGCGGTTTTTTTATCTTATTCTTTCAAAAACCTTATAGACTACTTAGCTTGATTAAATAGTAAATTAATTCCTGTCGCTTTTGACGTTCGCTCCATATAATCATGAATTGTTGTGCTGAACCCTATTTCCTTCACAATACTCAAACTACGCAACACAGGGAAAATAATGAAGTCATTAATATCAACAAGCGCTTTGTTACGTTTTTCCAACCATAAATCTAAGAGATCCAGATACGGTTCTAACTCAATTAATAACGTATGAGTTTCTTTACGCAATACGGATAGATCATCACCATGGAACTTGCTAACACGCTGAATATACGAGGCTTTAGCTTCCGCGGTGGCTATTTCTGGAAACTCAGATTCAGTAAAACGTGGCGTCACTAATTTGGATACCGTCGAAGAAACTGCTTTATACCAATTATCAATCTCGGGATTAATATTCCCTATCGCTAAGCGAGGTTCACTTAATTGATCAATATAACGCACAATATCTAAACTCTCGGGTAAATAGCTACCATCATCTTTTTGTAGAATAGGTACCATTTTACGCCCTATCATACGTGTTGGGGTTTCAATATCGTTATCCAGCAAAATAACCTCTTCTACTGCAACTTTTTTTAAACCAAAAATCATTCTTGCACGAACACAAAATGGACAATGATCATAGATATACAGTTTCATGTTACCCTCACACACTCAGTGATAAAACGAATAAACTTCATTTAAGTATACTTTATATTTATACTTAGTATAGTGTTGCGCATTTTATTTTTAATCTAAAATATCTTCCCACAACGCTTTAAAGTACAACTTTATTTTCTTTGATTAAGCTAGATTTCATATTTAAATTTTATTTTGAAATTAATTTAATATATTTAAACTTAATAAAAAAAACAAAATTAATAGTTCCAATGAAAATATCAAATAAAAATTAGGAATATAAGTAACGTTTCAAAATGAAACATTTTAACCAAATGAATCAATAATTTAAACAATTTAACCACAAAATTCATGTTACTTGCTTTACTGAATAAACAGGTTTAGCCGTATTGTTTTAGCGGTATATTCTTATTGTTATTTTTATTATAAATATTCAAAATAACTTAAAGCCAATTATTGAATGCATTGTTAAATTTGAGCATCATTAAATGAAAAATGATGATTGAAATTAACATTAATTCTAATTATTAGCTTTTAAAGTAGTATGTATTTTAATATAATATCTAGCGTAAACGACTAATAATATCCTTAATAATAAGTTGAGTATGTCATATGGACATTCATAGTGTCATTGGGCTTAGAATAAAAAATCGGAGAAAAGAACTGGGTTTGTCAGGCGCAAACCTAGCCGATAGGTTGCATTTAAGTCAGCAGCAAATATCGCGTTATGAAAATGGGGTAAACAAGATTCCAATTGACCATCTACTTGATATTTCTGAAATTTTAATGTGTCCTATAGAATGGTTTTTTAATGGTTATAAAAGTGAAATAAAAAATAACGATGGTTTAGCATTTGATATTCCAAATAAAGAATTACAATACGCAGCAGAAAGTGTAATTGCTCCATCTAAACATCATCTTTAATAATCATTTTTTGATTATCTAAAAATACCCAGTTTAAGTTAATGAAATTATTGAGCTTCATTGGTCAAGATTAACTTTCTGGGTATTTACCTTATTAGCCATCTATAAATAGTATGTCATCCCTATATTAAAAATAAGATCAGACCTCATGCCACTCTTAATAATTAATATTATTTAGAAATAAAAAATGCCTATCTATGATTTCATAAAATAGGCGTTTTTTAAGATGAACTTAATTCATAATTGTTGTTAATCGTAAGTCACATTAAATACCATATGCGACCTTACTTCACCGGAAGAGATAGAATCGGCAAATTGAAAGTAACGGGCAATCAACTCGATTGTAAATATTTTTTCTTGGGAGTTTGCCAGCTTACCAACATAAAAAGGTTTGCCAAAATTGATGGGTGCATAGCTTTTTCTTTCTATTACCTGAATACCAACACCTTGTGCGGCGCTGGATCCTGTTGCATCATTCTTTAACACGCCTTCAACAGCACTAACTGATCTATTCGCACTGAAATCCATCTTAATATCAGCCTGCCCCGATACCGTTGTTCCACCGCTACATCTTAAGACAATATCAAAATCTTTCGCACCTGTAGTGTGATCTCTTGCAGTTAAATCAGAACGTTTAATCGTATTGAGATACACATTCTGTTGTTTTCCACTTTCAATAATGCATGAAGGTGAAACAATGGTGATCGCATTCGCATTTAACGATGTCGTCAAAATAGGGTCCGAGCGTCCTTGATAACCATATTCCGTATATTCGCCTCTTGCAATCGTACCTGAACCAGTAACTTCCGCTGTTTTAATTAACTTCAACGTGAATGTTGAACCCGCTAAATAGTAATTTGTTCCACTCCAACCACCGTTAACCACATATTGGCTAGGGTAAACCATACTCACTTGACCCGTTCTTTCAAATTTCATACCGATCCCCGGTATGCTAGATTGGTATACCTTATCACCTATATCTCGTAAGCCAGGCATAACGATTTCTGCGTCAATCACGTTACGCCCATAACAGGTTAGATAAGTCCGGTTTGTTGTATCCAGTGGCCATGTTTTACTGGCGATAACACCACCTACAGGCAAAGTGGCATCAACCACCACTCTCCCCATATCCATATTTAGTCGGTAGGTGGGCTGCCTACTTCTGTCGCAATGATCCCAGCCTGTAATATGTGCAGCTGCATACTGTGTAGTAAGAAGTACACTTGCGCCAATTAGCCAGCGCCATTTTTTGATTATTGACATAGACTTTCCTGACTATTTTCAGCCGTTAATGGGAATGAACATTCACCGCCTTCCCATTTTACTGTCGCGATTTTTGATTCATTATTGCTGATAAATACGGTACCACCTTGCCCTACAATACCAATGTAATCACCTTTTGAATCAACTACATTGGCTCCAAATGGTAGCGTTTTATTACCTGCTCGAATCACGTTGTACACTTCATTTTTTTCAATTTTGGTATCAAAAACGACTTTAACAACACTGCCTTCATACGGTACAACTTGCGCCGTAGTACTGCTGAATACGATATCTTCAGGGCTACCTTTCGGGTCAAGATCGATATTATTAATACGGTATGGTCGAACATATGGCGCCACCGCATAGCCACGACTATCAATCTTGGTATTGTGCGATCCCATCACTGATGCACCTTCCGCACCTTTTGCTTCAATTAGTGCGATGGTCGATGAGGTATTTGGTGATAAAGTCACTCCGCCAGAATGCACTATCATGGATCCATTCGCGGATGCGCCATATTGACGATAGCCTTGACCTTGGCTGTAGTTAGCATTGGTCGTCACTACTGGCGTTTGGTAGCCCGTATTCAATGCAAAATTGCTGCTTCCACCATTTTCTACAGAAGTGTTTAAACCGTAAGTCCAGTTATTGTCCGCACCAAATGAGCCGTTAGCACCCACTTGAGAAGATCCAAATTTATCATTATTAAACGTGGTGTTGGACGTAATTGTCGTATAGTGGTTATCCCCAAAATAGAGTGGGAAGTTTACGTTTAAACTTACACGGTCATCTTGGCTTCTTTGTGTGTTATCGGAATAGACTCTCATAAACGAAACACCGTATGAGACGCGGTCATATTGATTGGTGTAATTTAGTTGATACTGTTTTTCAATACCTGAGCGGTTCCAATAACTTGAAATACGTCCTGTAAAATAGAAACTTCCTAACTCGTAAGGCAAGTTTTGGTTAATCGTGTAGCTAAAACCATTCTTTTCACGACCCAATGAGCTATTCATACCTTTTTTATCTGAGTCAATGGCATACAGTGCATTGGATAAGCTAAAGTAATCTTCAGTTGAATAACGATAAGCCGCTAAGACTAGGTTAGTATCTGTTTCAGAAAATAGTTTATTAAATGTAAAACGGTAGCTTTGCCCCATATCGGTCTTTTGGTTAAACACCGTTCTTGACTGTGTCACATCCACAGCAACGGCACCAATAACCGTATTCACACCTGCACCGAGCAAATAAGCCTGATAATCATCAAATGCGGTCAAACCGCCATACAGCGTAAAGGTATTATTTAAGCCGTGTTGCAGAGTACCTTGCATAATAAACGGTCGATTACTAATGCCTTCAGCATCAGATTTACCACCAGAGAGCTGATAGCGGGTATAGCCAGGGCGTAATAATTGAGCCAAAGAGGTGTAAGGTACGCTAAATGAAGATTCGCTACCATCAGCTTCTTTTACTGTCACCACAAGGTCATTTCCGTAACCAGAGGGATAAACATCCGTCAGGTTAAAGGGTCCAGGTGAAACTGATGCTTGATAAATGACCACATCATTTTGTCTAACGGTCACTAATGCGTTACTCTGTGCCACTCCACGAATTTCAGGTACAAAAGAACTCATGCTATCGGGATACATACTGTCATCGGTGGCAATTCTAGCCCCTAGCAGACTAATGCTATCAAACATGTCACCGTCGGTATAAAACTGACCCGCAGTTGCTTTTGCTTTGAGCGAGGCAACAGGACGTTGTAAATACGTTTGGTTACTATGCCAACTCGCGCCCTCTTTACGCTGCCAGCTTAAATTCCCAATATGCTTTAACATCCAGCCGTCATAGCTTAGTCCAGCATTTAATCCAAGATAAGCACTCGCACTATTATTATCGTTAGAATGGCTATCATAATAGTTCCCCATATAACCTAGGTTTAATGCGGGGATCCCTGTTTCCCAGAATTGTTCTGAAACATATCCTCGAGAGGATTTTTGCTCATATATTTGCGGTACAGATATATCCACACGTAGCGTAGAGGTGTGAAATATATCGCTCACATCAGCCTCACTGTTCCATTGATTCAAAAAGAGACATTCTTTGCTATCAAGGGATGCAGCTGGTGCAAATTTTTCAACATTAATTCCAAGGTCAGATAATAGTGCAGGCGTATAACAGGTACCGAGTTGACCATTTTCTTTTGCTACAAAATCAAGGTCATAGCGCCCTTTCCAACTACCGTTGGTATACACGTCAACAGAATACTTTCCTGGACTAATCCCTGTGGTGTTAAATCGGTCAAAATCAACATTCTCTTGGCTACCGATAATAAAACCACTGTTAAATTCATACGTGGTTTCTTCTTCACTCCAAGCATAAAAAGACGGCAAAGCACAGACTGTGACTAAACCCGTCACGGAGAGTATGTTGGAATATTTATATTTTAACTCTCTCTGCTTCATTCCAAATCCTATTTAACGGTAGTTTTTACCGCTACATCTGAGCCGTAATCATTGATATTGTTAATAATAATTTTTGTTCCTGACGTCAGCGCTTTTTTAAGCTCTACTGTCGACTGGCTTTTCGGATCTAAAAAAATCGTCTTATCATTCAATGCACTAGAGCCATCAACAGAAATTTTTGTAATAGTAATAAAGTATGGCGTCGGATTGTCGATATTAAGTCTGCTACCAGCGACTTTTACCACTAATTGTTCAGGAGCAAGTTCACGGCTACCTAAACCTGATGGGCGATAGAAAAATTTAAAACGAGAACGAATCGCTAGTTGCAGCACATTTTGATTTTCTGCTGCTTTATTTTTGACCATAGGTGGAATATCTAAAAGGTTAAGCCACCAGAGTGATTCTCGGTCTTGTGGAATGGCGGATTTATCCATCAATTTGATGCGGATAGTTTGTCCACCTTTAGCTTCAATTCGGGAAATCGGGGGTGTGAGTTGAAAAGGCGTTTTAATGGTGTCGGGTGTTTCAGATGCATCACCATTATCAAGCCATGCTTGAGCCATAGCAGGACGATCAGCCGTATTATTTAATTGAATTGTAATTTCTTTTTCATCGCTAGGATAAATAAAGCGTGTACCGTTAACGATAATATTATTTGCAAATGCCGTCATGCTAGACAGTAAGCAAAGACTAAATAGAATGGCTTTCATGTGGGCCTCAAAGCAAAAAGCGGCAGTTTACCCACCGCTTACTAACTCATGCTTTTATCGAAAATGCCGATAAAAACTGACTGAAAAATTAGTTATAAGTAATTTCGTAGGTCGCGTAGCTTTGAATTTCACCCGCGCTTACTGCATCTGGAGTACTTGTGGTGTAACCAACATAGTAAGTGAAACGTGTATTTTTGCCGTTTAACTCACCTGTGGCTTTTGGTTGGCTAGTTTGACCTGGGAAAATTTTAGTTGCAGCTTTACCATCAGTAGATAGCGCTAACTGAATGTTTTTAGCACCATTAACTACAGTGTTAGCTAAGCTACCTTTTGTGTTAGCGGCTAAGTTACCACCAGTCCAGCGTACGCCTAAACCGGAAACATCAGAAACAGCTTTACCACTTTGTGCACAATCACTGATTTCGATAGCAAATGTTTTTGGTTTTAAAATTGTATCGGAGCCACCATCTTTAACTTCTTTTAAAGAAACCGGCGCTAAATACACAGTAGCATCGCTACCTTGACCATCAACGGAAACGTTACAAGAAACATCCATAACTTTACCGTTGAAGTTAACTTGACCACCACCAACTGGTGTTGCTGCGTTTGCTGTTGTTAAGCCAAGAACTGTTGCTGCGATAGCAGTCAGTAAAACTTTTTTCATTTTCAATTCCTAAGATGAGTTTTTATTTATTACTTATAAAAATTATTAAGTGGTCTTTATTTAGTTGTTGGTAACAGCAAAAACGGAACCCAGCTGCATTAAAATACAGCGAGAAGTCAGTATGTTTTTATTTTCAGCGAATTGATGTAACGCATACACAGGGAATGACTTAATACATTCTATTTTTGAACCGACAAGCTATTTGACCCTCTAATTCGCCGCAAAGCATACATAAAAACTTAAGTATCCTTAAATCGTTTTTACCTTAGCTTATTAATATTTTGATAGATAAAATCTATTGTAATTGATCTATTAATTGATGGTGCCAATATATTAATTACGCGCAATAAGTCATATTTAGAGCTAGAATTAGTAATTTGTTAGATTTAGCCTAGTTTAATTAGAGTTATATTTTGGTTTTTTATAAATTAAGAGATTTATGTGAAAATTTTAAATTTGAGATGTAAGTTAAATTTTATGAATTTATTTACATTTAGACACTTTTTCTAGTAGTTTCGTAACAAAATAATATCCCTGTATACGTGTTAAGAAGCCATAAAACATAAACATTTCTTATTGATTATACCGTTGTTCATATTGGAACATCGAATAATAAATAAAATTAAATATCGAATTATTATTCCAAGACTCAATTCACC
>NZ_JAMPSW010000055.1:0-25893 GCF_028484855.1 Providencia sp. PROV033
AAATATTTTGTGATGACAGCATGAATATAACCACTCAAATAAGATAGATCTCTGAAAATTCTTAGGTAAACTGAGTTCATTAATTCACAGCACTGAGAGTCATTATGTTTACAGGCATTGTTCAAGGAACCGCTCCAATTATTGCAATCACGGAAAGAGCTAATTTCCGTACTCATGTCATGAAATTCACGCCAGAATTATTAGTGGGTTTAGAAACAGGCGCATCGGTAGCACACAATGGTTGCTGCTTAACCGTGACTAAAATTGAAGGTGAAAATGTTAGCTTTGATTTAATCAAAGAGACATTGCGCTTAACAAATTTGGGTGAATTAAAAGAAGGGGACGTGGTTAATATCGAGCGTGCGGCTAAATATGGTGATGAAATTGGTGGTCATGTCGTTTCGGGCCATATCGTGACCACGGCTGAAATTAGTAAAATTTTCACTTCGGAAGATAATCATCAAATTTGGCTATCTATCTATGATAAAGCACTGATGAAATATATTTTGCACAAAGGCTTTGTCGCGATTGATGGTATCAGTTTAACGGTTGGTGATGTGATCAATAATCGTTTTTGCGTACATTTAATTCCCGAAACGCTGGCAAGAACAACGCTTGGAAGCAAACGTCTGGGGGATAAGGTCAATATTGAGATTGATCCACAAACCCAAGCAATCGTTGATACCGTTGAGCGCGTTTTGCATCAAAAAGAACAAGAAAAATTATTGACACAAAAGCAAGCGGCAGAAGACTTAGCAGAAAGTGAGAAACCTTCCGCTTAGTTTCTCATTTGGTGAGGCTATAGCTCATCATTGAGCTATAGCTTATTTAATCGATGATGTTAAATTCACTCGAATTTTCTATTATTTTTCACTAAAGTTGACGGAAAAAATTGCATTATCACGCTCAATAGCTTCGACTAATTGTTTGAAATGTGAGCTTTTTTGATACATTTCTAATGCGTGTGCATTTTCCCACTCTTCAAAAACAATATAACCATTCTCTTTTGCCATCAGATCATACTGCAAACATCCTTTTTCCATCCGGCTGCGTTTGGCAATTTCACTAACGATTTTTTTCGTTAAATACCCATCCTTTTTTTCGGTAGTGATTTGGGCATATACAACAATACTCATACCGTTCTCCTTATATACTCGGAACTATCTTAATGGAGACTTTGTTTTTGTATTGTAAAAAAGCGAATAATTTGACTTTAAAAATGCCGATGGCGTCATAGTAAAGTAACGCTTAAAATCCCGATAAAAGTGGGATTGATCATAATAACCCGTTTCAAACCACCGGTAGGTATCTTGTTCTTTAACCATACTTTTCATGACGTGTTCTAAGCGGCAATTGATTTGATAACGTTTTGGTGTAATTCCAAATTCTTTTAAAAACTCCTTTTGAACTAAGCGTGCACTGTAGCCTATTTCATCGGCAATTTCGGTGATTTTTTTATTTGGATTACGATAAAGGGAATCAAGTACGTGATCGATAAAATGGGCTTTCTTAGTCTCCTTGGTAACATAGAAACATTCATTTAGCTCCTTAAACGAGGAGTTAGCTAATGATTTAAACCAGTTATTGCTCCAAACTTGGCTAAGAGGGGTTGGGGTGTCTGTATAATTTAATGTGCGTAGTGGAAGTAAAAAACGCAATGCGTCATGGCGAATACGTAAGACCATCACACTGGCATTATTAGGGATGGCAGTAAAGATATTGATTCTGGGAATGACTAATTGAAAGGGATTAACGGATGTATGCTCATGGGTCGACATGCTGATATTTTCCGTCGAAACCCAGATTTCAGCGCCGGTACCCGGAAATATTTTAATCGCATCAGTAAATTTCTTGATGATCAAAATGGAACTCACAAATTCTTTTAATTCATCAGGAGGATAATACTGTTTCAGCATGGTTCTTCAAAACGTCATAATTGAATGTGCTAATAATAGCGTGTTATAAGTAAAAATTAACTCTATAAATTACGTATTCATCAAAATAAAAAATCAGCCACGTGACTCATGATGGTAACGTGGCTGATTTCTAATACGGTGAAGTATAAGTTTAATTAATCATGCTGGTATTCAGTATGCTTAATTGCCTCATTTGATTTAGTGGCACAGCGCTGCATAAAGTAGCCAATAATCATTGGGATAACAGTAAATGCCATCACTCCCGTAGTGGAAAGTAATGGATCAAAAGTGAGTGTAGACACTAATAAACTGGCTAAGAAACACAACCCTAACTGTAAAGCATTTTGTAACGCAGCGGCTTTACCACTGGCTGAAGGGAATGTATTGAGTGCTTTTGCAACGGCAATAGGGTACGAAGCTCCGTTCATTGCAGCCATAAAGCAGAATGGAATCAAAATCATCGTCAATGTTGGCTGCATGTAGATTGCCATTATAAATAGAATAATCATGCTGATGGCATAACCTGCTAATAATAATGGGAATAAAGTTTCAGCACGAACTTTAGCTAACACAAAACGGCAGCCATAACCCCCAACGATGAAGGCTAACGTTTGAGGTATATAACTTAAACCGATGTCAGCAGGGTTAAAGCCCATATTACGTAAAATAAATGGGGAACCTGTTAACCAGGCAAAGAAACCCGCGCTACATGCTGCATAAATCATGACGTTGCCGCTGAAGACGGGGGATCTTAGCAGGGTAATAAAAGAAATTTTTGCTTGAGCTTTTTCTTCATCAACAGTGATTTTTGGGGCAACTTTCTTTAAACATAATGTGGGTAACAGCAATAAAACGCCAACCAACATCAGTACAATAAAAATAAATTCCCAGTTTCTGTGTTCAAGTACCCATGCGCCTAACAATGGTGCTAAGGCAGGAGAGAGTGCAACCAGCGGCATAATAGAGGCAAACACTTTTTGGGTATCGGCTTCGTTATAGCGGTCGATAACAAGTGCTTGCCATAAAACAGCAGCAGCACAGACGCCAACGGCTTGTAAGAATCGTAATATTAATAACTGAGTTGCGTCAGTAACCCAAATCATCCCTAAGCAACTCACAATAAATAAGGCAAGCCCGGCAATAAGGATAGGTTTACGACCTAATTTATCGGAAAGAGGGCCCCACAAAAGCTGAGCAAAAGCGAAGCCAGCTAAAAAGATACTTAATGATGCGCTGATCGCACCTTCAGTGGTGTTTAATGCGGTTTGCATTGAACCAAAGGCAGGCAGATACATATCGATGGCTAAAAACCCCAGCATGCTTAAGCCGGCAAGGTAAATCAAAAATCCAGAGGAGTTTTTTGTCGCAGTATTTGTCATAGTTTTTACTTAATCTATATTTGAAATAATGTTAACGGTTATCTTATTGTATAGGCTATTTTTTTACGTTGTGAAACGGTAATATTTGGACTCTGCTATCAAATTATTTGAAGGGAAAGAAAATGTGGTCAGCTCATGCACTTGAAGTCATAGACGCAGTGGCTCGAACGGGAAGTTTTAGTGGTGCCGCAGATGAGCTGCATCGAGTCCCTTCAGCGATCAGCTATACAGTGAAACAAATCGAGGAATGGTTGGCAGTACCACTATTTGAGCGGCGTCACCGCGATGTAGTGTTGACTGAAGCGGGCGTTATCTTTATTAAAGAGAGCCGAAGTGTTATCAAAAAAATGATTGATACCCGCCATCAGTGTCAGCAAGTCGCAAATGGGTGGCGTGGGCAGTTCAGTATTGCGGTTGATTGTATTGTGAAACCACAGCGTACTGAGCAGTTGATTTTAGACTTTTATCGCCATTTTCCTGATATTGAGCTCTATATACACCCTGAAGTTTTTAATGGTGTCTGGGATGCTTTAGCGGATGGCAGAGTGGATGTGGCAATTGGTGCAACTCGTGCCTCACCCATTGGTGAGCGTTATAGTTTTCGTGATATGGGGTTTATGTCATGGCGCTGTGTGGCAAGCCCTGAACACCCATTAGCAAAAATCCAAGGTAAACTGACGGATGACCAAATGCGAGAGTATCCGAGCTTGTGCCTTGAAGATACCTCCCGAAGTTTACCTAAGCGAGACACGTGGGCATTGGATAACCAGCGCCGCTTAGTTGTGCCTTATTGGGAAAGTGGTTTGGCATGTTTAGCGAATGGTCTCTGCGTTGGAATGGTGCCAGAACATCGAGCCGCACCCTTGTGTGCAGAAGGGAAATTAGTTGAATTGGAGCTAGCGCAGCCTTTCCCTGAAAGTCCATGTTGCTTAACATGGGTTGAAAACAATACATCTCCGGCGTTGAGTTGGCTTCTGGACTATCTTGGTGATAGTGAAACGCTCAACGCGGAGTGGTTTGCTAGCTAAATAATAACGACATGACTAACGGCGATAGTCGATAAATGGACCATCTGCCACGGAACGGCGTTCAACTAAACGTGGATGAACTTCAATCGTTTGTGCATCTTCACGTTTATTCACGATACGATCAAGCAACATCGCAAATGCCATTTGACCTAAACGCTCTTTTGGCTGGTGAATGGTGGTCAAAGCTGGGGTGAAGTAACGAGCGTTACGCACGTTATCATAACCAATAATGGAAATATCTTGAGGAACTCGCAGTCCCATCTCATCAGCAGCACAAATTGCCCCCATCGCCATAATATCACCACCACAAAAGACAGCTGTAGGGCGGTGCTTGTTACTGAGGATTTGCATCATCGCTTTATAACCGGATTCTGGCTCGAAATCTCCCTGAACAATCCACTCATCTTTCAGGGTGACTTTGGCTTCTTCCATGGCTTTTTTAAAACCAGTTAAACGTCCAATCCCCGTATTTCTTTCGAGAGACCCCGGGATCACGCCAATTTCCCGATGACCGCGATCAATAAGGTAACGACCGGCTAAATAACCACCGTGGAAAGAGTTATCAATAATACTATCAGTAAAGTCGCCACGAGAAGTTCCCCAATCCATTACCACCATTGGAATATTGCGGTAATCTTCCAACATGCCAATTAGGGTATCGGGGTATTCTGAGCACATGACAAGTAGACCATCGACTCGTTTTTGCGCCAGCATTTGCAGGTAGGCTTTTTGCTTACCTAAGTTATTGTGAGAATTACATAAAATTAAAGTGTAGCCTTTCTCATAGCAACTATTTTCAACAGATTCGATGACTTCTGCAAAATAGGGCGCCTCACTTGATGTCGCCAGTAGACCAATTGATTTGGTGTGATTGACTTTTAAACTACGAGCAACCGCACTTGGAGAATAATTGAGCTCTTTGATGGCGGCCCAAACGGCCGTTTTTGTATCATCAGCGACAAAACGCGTCTTGTTGATAACATGGGAGACGGTTGTGGTGGAGACGCCTGCACGCTTCGCCACATCTTTAATTGTTGCCATGAGAAGAAAAAACTCCTAACCAAAACTTGGTCTCTAAAATAATTCTAGTTAAATAATTACCTGCATATTGATGCATAGTCTCTTTGCTGGCAATAATTTAGCGATTTGTTATCGATTTTGTCTGATCTAGCGCAAAAACGAAAGAAATAATTGATGTTATAACATGTGATATAGACACTGGTTTTACGTTTTTGTGCATGTATACTGAAATAACCTTTTTATTTTATGGTTATTTGATAATTCAATTTCTCGATATGAGAGGGTCTCATGGATACAGATTTAAAATATGGATTACTAGCGGCATTTGGCTCTTTAGCTGTAATTATTTTGTTTGTTGTGCACATTTTCTGATTTCATTTCCATCCTTACTATTTAGGATGAGAAATAATTAAGGGCGAGTATTGTACTCGCCCTTAGTCATTTTAGATCTGAACTAAAATTAAGCCAGATTTTCTTCAACAAATTTCCAGTTAACCAGCGCCCAGAAATTTTCTAAGTATTTTGGACGCGCGTTACGGTAATCGATGTAGTAAGCGTGTTCCCAGATATCAACAGTCAGAACGGGCTTGTCGTCACCAGAGATTGGTGTTGCTGCGTTAGAGGTGTTGACGATAGCGAGGCTACCATCTGCTTTTTTCACTAACCAAGTCCAACCTGCACCGAAGTTTTTAACTGCGGCATCAGTGAATTGCTCTTTGAACTGAGCGAATGAACCGAATGCTTTGTTGATAGCTTCAGCAACTTTACCTGTTGGTTCGCCACCTGCATTTGGTGCTAAGCAGTGCCAGTAGAAAGTGTGGTTCCAAACTTGAGCCGCGTTATTGAATACGCCAGCGTCAGAAGTTTTGATGATTTCTTCTAAAGACAGACCTTCAAATTTGGTGCCTTTGATCAGGTTGTTCAGGTTAACAACATATGTGTTGTGGTGCTTACCATAGTGATATTCTAAGGTTTCAGCAGAGATATGCGGTTCTAAAGCATCTTTAGCATAAGGTAGAGCTGGTAATTCAAAAGACATTGCGTACTCCTTGATTGCTTTTATTCAGTGTTTAGGGTGTTTGCTCGTAAAATGAGCGAAATTAAACGTGTATCTATTTGTTAATCTACTTCTATTATAGTGACGGGAAACGATTATCAGCTACCACGTCATCGAATCAGTTATTTATTTATCATAACAGAATATAGGCTACCGTAAGAAAAAACCTGCTACATGATGCTATTTATGTCTTAATTGTTAGTAAGTTGCATAATATCACTCTCACCCTGATCGTGATTATCATGGATAAGCGGAGAAATGCATCAAGTGTTATTAATTTGCTAATATATTAACAAATAACTCCTATGATTACACGGCAAAAACGCCAACAGCAAATTTTTTATAGCAAAAAGAAAACGTTGCTATTTGTTCTTCACCTTTTGAGTACCGCAAATAGGAGTGCTATAGTATTCACCTTATAAAACTGGCATATTGTATGAAACAATCACGGAACAATTTGCGATGTTTTGACAATGCCGGCATTACACCGGTCAATCTGTTCTGTCTAATGAGTTATCTTGGAAATGGTTCTGAGGAATGATTTAAAGTGACTCACCTGACTACAAAATCAGCACCCACGTTTTAGGATATAAAATGACAACAATCGAAAAAATTGAGCGCCAAGTTAAAGAAAACCCAATTTTATTATATATGAAAGGCTCTCCAAAACTGCCTAGCTGCGGATTTTCTGCTCAAGCTGTTCAAGCACTGTCTTCTTGCGGTGAACGCTTTGCTTACGTCGACATTCTACAAAATCCAGATATCCGCGCAGAGCTGCCAAAATATGCTAACTGGCCAACATTCCCGCAATTATGGGTTGATGGCGAGTTAGTTGGTGGTTGTGACATTATCGTTGAAATGTTCCAGCGTGGCGAGTTACAAACATTGATTAAAGAAACTGCGGACAAATACCGTCCAGCAGATGAAACCATTACTGAGTAATCAAATGGTTATGTGGGCCTTTGAGCTTACAACATATTGATAGAAAACCGTATTAGCATAAAAACTAATACGGTTTTTTTGTATTTATGGCGGGAATAAAGGGCGTTATTGAGGTTCGCTAGGAAGCGGCCATCCGCCGAGTTTTTTCCATTTATTCACTAACTCGCAGAATAACAGTGCGGTACGATTAGTATCATACAAGGCGCCATGAGCTTGTTTTCCATCAAATGGAATACCCGCTGTGACACATGCTTTTGCGAGGATAGTTTGCCCAAAAACTAAACCACTCAGTGCTGCCGTATCGAATGTTGCAAAAGGATGGAAAGGGTTACGCTTTAACCCAGAGCGTTCAGCTGCATTCATGACAAAACTGTGGTCAAAATTAGCATTGTGCGCCACCATAATTGCTCGATTACAATCTGTGTTTTTCATGCCTTTTCGGATTGTTTTAAAAATGGCATGCAATGCGTCATATTCACTCACTGCCCCACGTAATGGGTTGGTTGGATCGATACCTGTAAATTCAAGAGCCGAGGGTTCCAAATTCGCCCCCTCAAAAGGTTCTACATGAAAATGCAGCGTTTCATCAATGGCGAGCCAGCCATCTTTATCCATCTTAAGTGTAATGGCGGCTATCTCAAGCAGGCCATCAGTTTTAGGGTTGAACCCACCAGTTTCAACATCAATAACAACAGGGTAGTAACCCCGAAATCGGTTAACCAGTGAGTTAGGATTATTTTTTTCAGACATTAGGCTTTCAATTTACAGTTTCTGGTTGGCTTCATTATGCCAAAGGGAATTCATTTTTGCAGGTAGATACTGAAGAAATTTCGGGGGATGATATCCTCCCCCGAAATTTAAAATTCATGAAGAGGATTAATTACCTAATCCTTTACTTGCACTTTTATTCTCAATGAGCTCGATTTTATATCCATCAGGATCTTCAACAAATGCGATAACGGTGGTGCCGCCTTTGACAGGACCTGCTTCACGAGTCACATTTCCACCTGCATGACGGATGTCTTCACATGTTTTAGCAACATCATCAACTCCGAGTGCAATGTGACCATATGCATTGCCTAAATCATATTCTGTTACGCCCCAATTATAAGTTAGTTCGATAACAGCACCTTCGCTTTCATCACTGTAGCCTACGAATGCTAAGGAATATTTATATTCTTCATTTTCGCTCGTACGCAGTAGGCGCATGCCTAATACTTTAGTATAAAAATCAATGGAGCGTTGCATGTCGGTGACACGGAGCATGGTATGTAGTAAGCGCATAATAAAAGTCTCCCAATAAATTCGTACGCAGTGATGCTTAAAGTCGAATCAATTTATTAATATAACGCGTGGATATGGCTAAATACAGCGATTGTGGTTTATTTTTTAGCCATATCATGGTTATACTCAATTCGAGGGAGTATATCATAATTTTATGTTTATATTACGGGTGGTTAACGATGGCTGAACAACTTGAGTTTTTTGACATTCCAAGCCCTTGTCGTGGGATATGTCAAACCAATGAGCAAGGGTATTGCCGAGGTTGCTATCGTACTCGAGATGAACGTTTCGGGTGGTTGCAATTAACCAATGCTCAGAAACGTCATGTGATTCGTTTATGCCGTCAACGACTATTAAGAGCAAA
This sequence comes from Providencia sp. PROV033, assembly GCF_028484855.1. Classification (NCBI taxonomy): domain Bacteria; kingdom Pseudomonadati; phylum Pseudomonadota; class Gammaproteobacteria; order Enterobacterales; family Morganellaceae; genus Providencia; species Providencia sp. PROV033. Next base: position 8,991 of record NZ_JAMPSW010000055.1, read on the forward strand.
TAGTAAGAAAGTGGCCCAAGAAGAAAATAATGATCCACAGCAGTCATTGTTTTAGTGGATTAATTATTTCACTACTAATTAGTAGGTTGTAAATCATTAAAGTACGAATTGATAAATTAACATTAATTTCATTGGTTATCTTTCAATAAAATTTTATTTATTCAAAATGATGATGGTATTTATGCAAATCCACTGTAAATGACATAATTTTAAGAATAACTATATTCTTTTGTTTTTAAAGGATTTATTTGCTATTGCATTTTTTATTGTTAGCTGTAATTACTATAAGGGTTAAAATAGATAGATTCGAAAGAAGAGTAAGGCTATTCTTATTAATAAGATAATTGATAGGTTATCTTATTAAGTGATTGGATTGTTTTTACATGAAAGTACATGGAAGAAAATAAAGGATATATCACGCAATAAATTATTGATACTCACTATATATAGGTATTTATTAGGTATTGAGTCAATAAAAGGTTGTCAATATAAAAGGGAATTAATATATAATTTAAAAAATAATATGTATTAGGTATATTTTTTAGACATTATAATTATATACAGGAGGGTAAATTGGAATCACAAATTGGAACTGAATTATCTCGCGTAGTACGTATGTGGCGAGCATTAATTGACTACCGTCTAAAGCCACTGAAGTTAACGCAAACACATTGGGTAACATTACATAACATTAGTCAGTTACCTCCAGAACAATCACAGATTCAGCTGGCAAAAGCCATTGGGATTGAGCAACCGTCATTGGTTCGGACGCTAGATCAATTGGAAGAGAAAAAGCTAATTTCTCGCCATACTTGTGCTAACGATCGACGAGCCAAAAGAATCAAATTAACTGAGGAATCAGAGCCTTTTATCAAAACTGTGGATCAAGTGATTAATAATACGCGTACAGAAATTCTGAGTAATATTAGCCATGATGAGCTAGGGCAGTTATCTCTATTGTTGTTAAAGTTGGAAAAAAATATCCTACGATTACAGAATGATTCATAGCTTAATAATTATTTATTCATGAATGAAATGTAATCGAAAATATATTGAACTAATAAATATAGCCACTATTCACGTAATATGTATTTTGATTTTATCTAATGCATGATTTTTTACGTGAGGCGGCTTTATATTTTGCCACTTTTAGATATAAAGTTTTGGACGCTGTAGATAAGGCTGAACAGTAAAGGATAGTGTGAAAATATCATATTTTCCTTTCATTAAAATAATATCAATTTAAATTATTTCATCTATGAAGTATGGGGATGTAAAGACGAATCAAAATAAATTTAAAATGAAGCATACAAAAAAATTCAGTAAAATAATTTAGCATTGTTAATAACACTAAATTTTATTAACAGCCATGAGATTAAAATTAAATCACTAAAACTTGTTAACAGAAAATGCGTTCACCGAATCATGGGAGGTGAACGCATTTTATTTTAATTTGAATCAACTTAACGAGGTGAAACTGTGACTGTGCTTCCGCTGTTTGCAATCATGACACGTTGACCAACACGGAAAGCAGTTGGATCTTGTTTTTGAACAACAACAATATTTTTACCGCTGTCTAAACGAATTTCCAGTTGAACACCTTGGCTTTTATTTAAAGCGCCTTGAGCCTGTTGACCTGCTAAACCGCCGGCAATTGCACCAGCAGCGGTTGCCAGCGTTTTGCCTGTACCACCACCAACAGTATTACCTAATAGACCACCAATTACAGCACCACCAATAGCACCAATAACGTTACCATCTTCACCCGCTTGGATAGTAACAGGGCGCGCATTCAGGACTGTACCATAAGTAACGGTTTGCACTTGTTTAGCATCTTGAGCTGAAATAGTATCACCAGAAAGCGTACTCGTATTGACACAGCCAGATAATGCAACAACCGCAGCAACACCTACAAAAACTTTCTTAAGCATAATAACTCCTATGAGACTTGCTGTTTGTGGCAGTAACGTAGCATTGAATATTTGTTCTTACCATAAGCGCAATAACATCAAAAATTTATTTTAGATAACAGAGCCTAGATTACTAATCTTGAATTAAATAATGCATCAACACTAGGTAAAATGTCTCAAATTCTACCTAAAATCCCAATTTAGGGCACCCTTTGCTAAAGAGTGATCTGTTTTTATCTATTTCAGAGCATCTCATTATAGCAATCAATAAAGAGTGCACTTTTACCTGTAATGGTGACCACTCACTTTAAGGTGTAGCAGATAATTACAGAATGAACCATTATAAATCAAATTAAATAAGCAATAGATAAAAAAAACATCTATTGCTGCTATTTTGCTCACTATTTTGAATCTTCTCTTCATTTATTTATTATTCCTGCGAAGCGGTACGAGAAATTGAATCGATCAGTTGACAAATACTTCCCTCGAAGCACAATCTTTCGTAGTTTATCTCATCAAGTGAATAGGCACGTTAAAGGGAATAAATGATGATTAAGTCAGGTCGCTATATCGGTGTTATGTCAGGAACTAGCCTAGATGGTGTTGATGTCGTTTTAGCTGCAATAAATGATAAATTTGTTGCGGAACAAGCGAGCTTGAGTGCCTCATTTCCTATCGAATTGAAAAAGCGGATTCTAAATATTTGCCAAGGGCAGGAAACAACACTTTCTGAGCTAGGGAAAATTGACAGAGAACTCGGCACAATATATGCCAATGCCATTAATCAGCTTCTTCAGCAAACGGGCTTATCTCCTGAAGATATTATTGCTATTGGCTGTCATGGGCAGACGGTTTGGCATGAACCTGATAGCGAAACCCCCTTTACTATGCAAATTGGTGATAACAATCGAGTCGCAGCCTTAACGGGAATCACTACAATTGGTGATTTTCGTCGTAGAGATATGGCTTACGGTGGTCAAGGTGCGCCATTAGTTCCTGCATTCCATTTGGCGGTATTAGGGCATCCCACGGAAAAACGAATTGTGCTCAATATTGGTGGAATAGCGAATGTTACCGCATTACTCCCAAATGCTTATGTAAAAGGTTATGACACAGGGCCTGGCAATATGCTAATGGATACTTGGGTCTGGCGTAATAAGCAACAAGCCTATGATAAAGATGGAGAATGGGCAAAGACGGGTACGGTGAATCAAGCTCTATTGAACATGATGCTTAATGATGGCTATTTTAAACGTTCAGCACCCAAAAGTACTGGGCGTGAATATTTTAATATGCAATGGCTGGAGCAGCATCTAGCGCATTTTCAATTGTTATCACCTGAGGATGTTCAAGCTACATTGTGTGAATTAACCGCTGTATCTATTGTGGATCAAGTTAAATTATGCGGCGGCTGTGAACGTTTGATAGTGTGTGGTGGTGGCGCCCAGAACAAATTCTTAATGTTGCGGTTAGCGACATTATTACCGGGTATTGAAGTGGCACCCAGCGATAAATATGGACTGAGTGGCGATGATATGGAAGCACTCGCGTTTGCATGGCTTGCGGCCCGCACAATTTCAGGTTTATCCGGTAGCCTTGCTTCAGTCACTGGTGCCAGCAGAGATAGCGTATTAGGTGCGATATATCCTGCTAATATAGATAAAAAATAACCGCTATAAAGGACAGTAAAATGAACGAGCTTGAAGAGATCGATCTTGCCGCGGTACGACGTGAATATACAAAAGGTGGCTTGAGACGCAAAGATTTAACTCCTGATCCGATTCCGCTTTTTGAGCGTTGGTTAAAGCAAGCTTGCGAAGCACGGTTAACCGATCCTACCGCAATGTGTGTAGCAACCGTCGATGAAACCGGACAGCCTTATCAGCGAATCGTGTTATTAAAGCATTTTGATAAAGATGGGTTAGTTTTTTATACCAACTTAGGTAGTCGTAAAGCGCAGCATTTAGAGCATAACAATAAAATCAGCCTGCATTTCCCATGGTATCAATTGGATCGTCAGGTTCATTTTACGGGAGTTGCTGAGCGATTGAGCCCGATTGAAGTACTGAAATATTTCCATAGCCGTCCAAAAGATAGCCAAATTGCGGCTTGGGCATCGGCGCAATCTTCGAGAATTTCAGCGCGAGGGATCCTAGAAGGGGAATTTTTAGAACTTAAACAGAAATTCCAAAATGGCGAGGTTCCATTACCCAGTTTTTGGGGGGGATATCGTGTTGTTTTCAATAGTGTCGAATTTTGGCAAGGTGGTGCTCACCGCCTGCATGACCGCTTTCTATACCAAAGAGAAGGGGATGGTTGGGTAATTGACCGATTAGCCCCGTAATAAATGGTTTTTTAGCTGGCGCTTAATTGATATGCGCTTTATGCTATAGCCTCGTTTAAGAAAATTGACAAATCATATTGGCAAGCCTTTGAGCGTTGTCTCACTTTGTCCATTTTTAATATTAAAATAGATAGACAAAATTCAACCGATGGAGTCATTGATGTCTAGCAATAACCTGATTAAACAATTGCAAGAGCGGGGCCTCGTTGCCCAGGTAACGGATGAGGATGCGTTAGCAGAGAGACTGGCGCAGGGCCCTATCTCTCTCTATTGTGGCTTCGACCCTACCGCTGACAGCTTGCACTTGGGACATCTGGTTCCTTTGCTGTGTTTAAAACGATTCCAACTAGCCGGGCACAAGCCTGTGGCGTTGGTTGGTGGCGCAACGGGTCTAATTGGCGATCCGAGCTTTAAAGCTACTGAACGTAAATTAAACACCACAGAAACCGTTCAAGAGTGGGTAGAAAAAATCCGTAACCAAGTTTCACCATTCCTTAGTTTTGATTGCGGTGAAAACAGCGCACGTCTAGCTAACAACTATGATTGGTTTGGCAAAATGGACGTACTGACGTTCTTACGTGATATTGGTAAACACTTCTCTGTTAACCAAATGATTAATCGTGAGTCCGTTAAACAGCGTTTAAACCGCGATGATGTCGGCATCTCTTTCACTGAGTTTGCGTATAACCTGTTACAGGGTTATGACTTTGCGAATATGAATAAAGAGATGGGTGTTGAACTGCAAATTGGTGGTTCAGACCAATGGGGAAATATCACTTCCGGTATCGACTTAACACGTCGTTTACACCAAAACCAAGTATTTGGTTTAACCGTTCCTCTGATCACCAAAACTGACGGTACTAAATTCGGTAAAACTGAAGGTGGTGCAGTTTGGTTAGATCCAAAGAAAACTAGCCAATATAAATTCTACCAATTCTGGATCAATACAGCAGATGCTGACGTTTATCGCTTCCTGAAATTCTTTACTTTCATGGAATTAAGCGAAATAGATGCATTGGAAGAAGAAGACAAAAATAGTGGCAAAGCACCTCGAGCACAGTATGTATTAGCAGAGGAAGTGACTAAATTAGTTCACGGCGAAGCGGGTCTTGCAGCAGCAAAACGTATTACTGAAAGCCTATTCTCTGGTGCGGTATCTGATTTAACTGAGGCTGACTTCGAGCAATTGGCGCAAGATGGTATTCCATGCATCGCCCTTGAAGACGGCGCAGATCTTCAGCAAGCATTAGTTGATTCAGAGCTGGCTCCTTCCCGTGGTCAAGCTAGAACCGCAATCAGCTCAAATGCAGTATCTATCAATGGTCAAAAACAAACTGAACCAATGTATGTATTTACTGATGCTGACCGTTTATTTGGCCGTTATACCCTTATCCGCCGCGGTAAGAAGAACGACTGCTTAATTAACTGGAAATAGCTCTGACGAACCTTTGTAATATTGAGCCCGGAAATCTCCGGGCTATTCATATTGGCAATGGCTACTCACTGATTTCTCTTCATTCGACATAACAATTCTCTGGGTTTCCAATGAAAAGCGTATTATCAATTCAATCCCATGTTGTTTTCGGCCATGCAGGAAACAGTGCTGCTGCATTCCCTATGTGCCGTATGGGCGTAGATGTGTGGCCACTTAACACAGTGCAATTCTCCAACCATACACAATATGCTCAATGGACAGGTTCTGTATTTCCCGCTCAACACTTGACGGATATTGTCGAGGGATTAGCAAAGATTCATAAGCTTGAAATCTGTGATGCCGTGTTAAGTGGATATATTGGCTCCGCTGAACAAGGTAGTGACATTCTGGCAATTGTGAAAAAGGTTAAAGCTGCAAATCCTCAAGCACTCTATTTTTGTGATCCTGTTATGGGACACCCAGAAAAAGGGTGTATCGTTGCCCCCGGAGTGGCTGAGTTTCTTTGCCAGCAAGCATTAGCGGCGAGTGATGTTATTGCACCTAACTTATTAGAGTTAGAAACGTTAGCGAATGAAAAAATCACTACGGTTGAGCAAGCGGTGAACGCGGCGCGTAAGTTATGCCATCAAGGTCCTAAAACAGTATTAGTTAAGCATTTGAGCCGAGCGGGTTATCGTGCAGATCGCTTTGAAATGATTTTAGTCACTGCAGAACATAGTTGGCATGTTAGCCGTCCATTAGTGGATTTTGGTGAAAAGCAACCTGTTGGGGTTGGTGATTTAACTAGCGGTCTAATGTTGGTCAATATCTTGAAAGGCGAGCCATTAAATAAAGGTTTAGAGCATGTTGCCGCGGCGGTTTATGAAGTAATGTTGAAAACTAAAGAAATGGGTGAATACGAGCTTCAATTAGTTGCAGCTCAAGATTTGATGGTTAATCCTCAACATAAGTTCTGTGCAACTCAGTTAGATTAATTGAGATTGTAAATAAAAACAGCGCCCATTGGCGCTGTTTTTGTATAAATGGTTATTTGTGGGTGATTACTTTTTCAGTAATCCTTCTGCTTCTAATGCTTCTTGAACTTTTGGTCGTTTAGCAATTTTTTCGCAATATTCATTCAGATGGCTTAATCCACTAATATCAACACCGACCAAACGGGTCCAATTAGTGACAGTAAATAAATATGCGTCAGCGACACAGAAATCGCTTTTGGCAACAAAGTAAGGTTGGTTTTTCAGAACATCGTTCACATACTGGAATTTCTTCAGTAAATTTGCGCGGACAACATCTTTATATTCTTCTGGGGTACCAGGGGAAAATAATGGTCCGAAGTTCTTATGGAGTTCGGTAGAAATGAAGTTTAACGCTTCTAACTGATGATAACGTTTCATTGAACCCGGCAGTGCAATTAAATTTCTGTTTGGGTTTTGATCCGCAATATATTGAACAATGACTGCGCCTTCTGTTAATTGTTCATCATCATCTAAAACGAGAGTAGGGACTTGACCTTTAGGGTTAATTGCTAAGAAGTTCTCACCCGTTTCTGTGATTTTTTCTTTTAAGTTAACACGAACAATACTGAAATCTAATCCTGCTTCACGCAGAATGATGTGAGGGGAGAGTGAGCAGGCACCGGGAGCGTAATACAATTTCATTATAAAACTCCTAAGTCATAGAATAATCATCTTTATTGTTCCACCAAGTATACACTAGATTCAAAAAGAGGATTGCTAAAGGATGTGGAATTAGTCTCAATATTTAAAATCGGTAAAAATAGGTGATTCTTACGATAAGTGAGCAGCGAGGAGCTGGCCATCTAGCCAATTGATAATCATCTGAAATTAAGATTGTTACAGGGTGGGTATCTGAGAGTAGTTTGTTATACTCTCGCGCATTGTATTGAGGTTATCCCTCAACCCCTCCGACTACATTTTATGAGCGGCTAAAATGGCATCCGTTTCTCACATATTGAACCATCTTACCAAGCTTGACTCTCTTTTGATGGCGCACAAACCTAATAATAGTAAAGGATTCAAACGCTTTATTCTTGAGTTTTGGTTTTTTGGTTTGATTAATGCGCGCTCTTGCTTGTTTGCAGGTTTTTTCTTTTTAGCACTATTCCTAGTACCAGCAAAAGGGATCTTGGGTGTTCCTCGCTATGATGTTTTATTGATTTTTGCTGTGTCATTTCAAGCGTTATTGGTGTGGGCGAAATTAGAAACGTGGGATGAATTAAAAGCTATCTGCGTGTTCCATTTAGTTGGGTTTATGATGGAATTATTTAAAACCTCTGCGACGATTGGTTCATGGCAGTATCCTGATGATGCCTATACTAAATTATGGGGTGTCCCGTTATTTACGGGGTTTATGTATGCAGCGGTAGGCAGTTATATCATTCAATCTTGGCGTTTTTTTAACGTTAGGATTGAACATTATCCGCCTTACTGGATGGCAACTTTAGTGGCCTTGGCAATCTACATTAACTTTTTCAGCCACCATTATATTGATGATTATCGCTGGTATTTGACTGCCTTTATTTTTGGCTTATATGCTCGCAGCATGGTGTTTTACACCCCATTGGATAAAGAGCGAAAAATGCCACTGTTACTTGCATTTATGCTAATTGGCTTCTTTATTTGGCTGGCGGAGAATTTTGGGACGTTCTTCGGTGTTTGGCAATATCCAAACCAGATTGGAGCATGGTCGATGGTGCATGCAGGAAAATGGGGGGCATGGTCGTTGTTGGTGATCGTCACTTTTACTATTGTGGTGCATCTCAAACATATCAAAAGCTGTGTTTCAATCGCTCGCTAGAGACCCGATTTTCGTGAAATGCGAGCAAGTGAATCTCGCTCGCATTTTCTGTGATTACAAATCTTGCCGCCATGCATCAATGGATAATGGCTCACCAAAGTGGCTTTCAATGAGGCGACGAGTCACATCATGGAGTGGCGCTGCGAGAACTTCTGCAGTATTACCTCGCTCAACCACTTCGCCTTTATCCATCACCAGCATTTTGTCGCTAATGTGTTTCATCATACCTAAATGCTGAGTCACGTAGATATAAGCAATATCTTGCTTAGCTTGCAAATCGAGCATCAAGTTAATGATCTGCGAGCGCATCGACATATCAAGGGAAGCCAGTGCCTCATCAGCAACAATAATTTCTGGCTGTAAAATCAATGCGCGGGCGAGGGCGATTCGCTGTTTTTGACCAGATGCTAGCATATGTGGGTAATATTCAGCATGATCAGCGAGCAGGCCGACTTGGCGTAGCGTTTGGATAATCCGTCGTTCCCGTTCAATTCCCGTTAAATCGGTATTCAATTTTAACGGCAATTCCAGTGTTTGCCCAATACGCTGTCGCGGATTTAAGGAGGTGCTTGGATCCTGAAATATCATGCGAATACGCTGACTGCGATAGCTATAATCACCAAAACTGAGTCGATGACCACGAATAAGAATTTCACCACCAGACGGTTCCGTTACGCCTGAAAGCATACGGGCAAGGGTTGATTTACCTGAGCCGTTTGCCCCTATGATGGCCAAAGTTTGTCCCGCCTGTAGGTTAAAACTCAGTGGCTTAACGGCTTGCAATTCATGGCGGCGAAAGAGTCCTTCACGAAAACGGAAAGTTTTGGTTAGGTTACGCACTTCAAGTAACGTTTCCATCATGGTTGCTCCTCCGTATTCAGAGGATAGTGGCAGGCAACCAGATGTCCCTTAATACTGCGTAGTGGTGGCGCATCAATGCAAGTACGTTGAGCATAAGGACAACGAGGACCTAGGCGACAGCCAATCGGTAAATGTTCTAATGATGGAATTGCGCCTGGTAAAGTATTCAATCGACCTTTATGGGGAATTGGGCTTTCAAAATCAGGAATAGAACGGATCAATGCCTGTGTATAAGGATGACGAGGACGCTGTAAAATATCTTCAGGTGTTGCACTTTCCACGGTCTGACCGCAATACAGCACATTAATGCGGTCCACCAGTTTAGACATCATTTCCATATCATGGCTGATGAGCAAAATTCCCATATTATTGTTTTGATTTAATTTATCCAATAAACGGAAAATTTGTGCTTGTGTGGTGGATTCCATCGCGTTAGTTGGTTCATCTGCAATTAATAAGCGCGGTTGGTTGGCGATAGCAATGGCGATCATCACTTTTTGGCATTCGCCATCAGTTAGCTCATAAGGGTAGCTATGCATAATATCTTTGTGATCTTTGATACCCACTCGGTGTAGTAATTCGATTGCGCGGCGTTTACGCCAATTAAAGCGCTGCCACCAACGTCCTTTATATGTCCAGCCGGGAATGGATTGAATCAACTGCTTTCCTATATCAGCCGCGGGATCAAGACACGATTGCGGCTCTTGGAAAATCATGGATATGTTATGCCCGATCAGTTGACGCCGCTTGCGCGGGCTAAGCTTAAGTAAGTCGATATCTTGAAAGCGAAAACGGTCAGCAGTGACACGGATATTATCTTTGGTGATCCCACAAATGGCTTTCGCGATGAGGCTCTTACCAGAACCCGATTCGCCAACTAAGCCACGAACTTCACCTTCAGAGAGGGTCATAGATACCCGATCAACGGCTTTAACGGGACCATTGGCGGTCATAAACTCAATCGTTAAATTACGAATATCAAGTAATGGCATTATTCTACCCCCGAATTAATCGCACGGTGTAGTCCATCACCTAGTAGGTTTACAAACAAGACACTCGACATTATCGCCACACCGGGCAAAATCACGGTCCACGGTGCAACATAAATGAGCTCTAACGTATCCCCAAGCATAGCGCCCCACTCGGAAGATGGAAGTTGAGCGCCTAGGTCTAAAAAGCCTAGAGCAGCAATATCCAAAATGGCAATTGAAAGCGCACGCGTCAGCTCAGTGACTAAAATCGGCGTGATATTCGGTAATACGGTATACCACAAAATAAAGATGTTTGAAGCGCCATCTAAGCGTGCTGCCACAATGTACTCTTTATCAAGTTCATCATGAACAGCAACATAAATTGTGCGCACCATACGTGGAATCAAAGCAAGGCAAATCGCCAGCATGGCATTGGTCAAACTGGCACCCATAAATGCGACCACGATAATGGCGAGCAACAAAGAAGGAATGGATAGCAAGGTGTCGAGAATGTGGTTAAACACTGCGGATTTAAGACCACGAGTCATCCCAGCTAAACAGCCTAAAACTAAGCCAACAATTGTTGCAATTATGGTGACTAACAAAGCAGAACCGAAGGTTGATTTTGTCCCAATGAGTAAGCGGCTTAAAATATCGCGACCTAAATCATCAGTTCCAAAGAAAAAGGCAACTTCACCATAATGAGACCATGATGGTGGCGTAATTTGGTATCCCAAAAATTGTTGATCAATGGCATAAGGCGCTAAATAGGGGCCGACAAAACAGAGGATGATTAAAAAAAGCACCCCAAAAAAGCCGATCATTGCTAGGACGTCGGAGGAAAAAATATTCCACACCACCCGTGTTGGGGATGGCATTTTTTGTTCACGATAAAAATTATCTGAGGACATACCAATCCTTATGCTTTAATGGGTCCATCATCGCACCTAAAATATCGGATAATACGTTCACGGTGATCACCAATGCGCCAATCAACATGACGCCTGCGGAAATTGCGGAATAATCCCCTTGGCGTATTGCGGTAACCAACCAACGTCCTAATCCAGGCCAGTTAAACACTAATTCTGTCACCATCGTTAATGTTAGCATCGTGGAGAATTGCAGACCCAATTTGGGAATGATAGGTGGGATAGCATTATGAAAAATATGGCGGCGGATAATTTTAAATCGGGAAAGCCCTCTCGTGGCGGCAGCTTTGACATAGTTACTGCTGGCTATCTCATCGGTACTAATACGAACTAATCGAATCACTTCAGTGGTTGGCGCCAGTGCGAGTGTGACTACAGGCAGGATCATGTGTTCTAATACATTGATAATCATATCTTTACGATATGGCGAGCCCGAAATCCATGCATCGATTAACGCAAATCCAGTGACTGGCTTTAGGTTATAAAGCAGGTCAATTCTCCCCGAAACAGGTAACCAGCCTAAATGGAGAGAGAAAAATAGAGTTAAGACCAAAGCTAAAACGAAAACCGGTACGGAGAACCCAAGTAAGGCAAAGGTGCTGATTGCGATATCAACGGGTTTATTACGCCAAAATGAGGCGATCATTCCAAGTGGGATGCCCACAAACAACGCGAATAAAAAAGCGAGAATGCACAGTTCCATCGTGGCTGGGAATGTGTCTTGAAGTTGGTCCGTAATGGGTTCACCATTAATGCTGGAAACCCCAAAATCGAAATGCAATAAACCATCGAAATAGAAAATATAGGCATCAATGAGTGATGCACCACTGAGTGGCGCATTGGGTGTGAAATAACTTAAGCTAAAGCTGACCAGTGATAGAAAAAATACAGTCACCAGCAAAAGTAGCAGTCGCCTCAAAGAATAGATGATCATGGCTGCTGCTCCGCCTTATTAGGCACTACTTTTTTCGGTTCTTGCATTTCACGATAAACCCCAGCAAATGAAGTGTTCCCAAAAGCGCTAATCACTAATCCTTTCATATCAAAACGATAAGCTTGTAAACGCAGTGAATAAGCTAGAGGTAAAATGGGTAATTCTTCAGCGAGAATCTTCTGTGCTTGATGATAGTAATCAATGCGATCAGCCAGCTCTTGGGTCAGAAGGGCTTTATGTAAAACCTCATCAAATTGTGTATCGCACCAATGGCTTAAGTTAGTTTGTGAACCAATTGCGGCACAACTTAGCAGAGGGCGAAAGAAGCTATCAGGGTCATTACTGTCGGTTGTCCAACCCGCCAATGTCATATCATGAGAACGATCCATTAACTGATTTTCTTGGAAGCGACCTTCAACCGAGCGGATACTCATGACAACGCCTACTTGTGCAAGATCAGCCTGAATTAACTCTGCCATTTTTAAAGGGCTTGGGTTATAGGATTGTGATGCAACAGGAACCCATAGCTCAAGTTTCAAATTTTCTAATCCCATTTCTTGTAGCATCTGCTTCGACAGCTCTGGATTGTAATCAGTTATTTTTGTTTGATTATCAAACGCCCAAGAAGCGCGTGGCAAAATGGATGAAGCCGTCTCTGCGGTGCCATAGTAAATGGATTGCATGAGTCGCTCATTATTAATTGCATAGGATATGGCTTGGCGAACTTTGAGTTGGTCGAGTGGAGGCTTGCTGGTATTAAAGGCTAAATAGGCGATATTCATGCCTGAGCGCATGGAAATACGCAGGCGAGGATCATCACGTAGGACTTTTAATTGACTGGCAGCAGGGTAAGCAAGAACATCACATTCCCCTGTGAGCAGTTTTGATATGCGCCCAGTACCACCGGCTCCCATATCAACGACCACTTCCTCCATACGAGGTTCCCCCTTCCAATAATCTTTATTACGCAATAAGCGGACAAACTGCCCAGATTGGTAATCATCAAAATAGAATGGACCTGTCCCTACGGGGCGCCAATCAATCATTTCTTGGTGATTGCTCGCAGAGAGTGCATCTGCATATTCCGCAGATAAAATCGGTGCATAGTGAGTCGCTAAATGCCACAAAAAGGAAGCATCGGGGGATTTTAAGCGAAACTCAACAGCATAATTATTTAATTTTTTTATGCTTTCGACACTACTCGCAAATTGCAAACTGTCAAAATAAGGATAACGTCCACCATTAATAAAATGGTACGGATTACTCGTTTCGAACATGCGTGAAAAGCTAAAAACCACATCATCAGCATTCATATTGCGTGTTGGTGTAAACCAAGGGGTAGTTTGAAATTTGACGTCTTTTCTGAGGTATAGCCGGTAGGTGGCACCGTTATCCAACACTTCCCAACGTGAGGCTAGCTCGGGAATTAATCGATAAGTAAATGGGTCAACATCGAGCAAGCGGTCATACAGTTGTGCACCAAGGGGATCAATAATTAACCCACTACTGGCAAGTTGTGGGTTAAATGTAGTGACAATGCCATTGACGCAGTAAATGAAGCCATTTTGGCGAATATCTGCTGGGACATCATTGGCAATGGTGTCTTTGTAGCTTATGTCTGTTTGCTCAGCCAATGCTGACAGAGAAACAGTAAATAAAAACCAAAGAGTTAAAAGGCGCATAGATCTAATGTAGTTGACCTGAATTGCCTTATTGTAGCGTAAAAATAGGGTTACTGGGTATAAGCAAAATTTGTGGTGATATTTTGTTCATGATATCAATTGAAACGAAAGTTAATGTATGTAAATGAGAATCAACTTAGTCGTAACTAATTATAAAATAAAGAGTTATTTTGCATCTAATCTTAATGAGAAATAATCGCATTAAAAAGCTTTACAAATGATACTAATAACCATTATCATTAAATTCGTCTCCTAAGTGCTTAGCTTTTGCAGACAAGGCATGACATTGCTCACATTGCTTCCAGTGTTTTATTTGTATAGCCAGCTCGGGTGCTGGCTTTTTTTTTGCTCAATCGCCGCCTTCTAAGCTAATTTGATGTTTTTTTATCAATCCTCGAAATTGATCATAGCTGAGTGACAAGTACTGAGCGGCTTTACGCTGATTAAAATGCGCGTGACGTAGTGCTGCTTTAACATGATTTTTTTCCGATTCCAATTGCCATTGGCGTAAATCAAAAGGGAAGGAGAGGTGCGCTTCTTGGGGGGCTGATGAGGACGGGGTGGCATCATGTAGTTCGGCAAGTTTTTCCCCAAACGGATCTAAAATAATCGTATCGACAGGTTGGTCACTTTCTCCATGACGATATACCGATCGTTCCACCACATTTTTAAGCTCACGAATATTACCCGGCCAAGCATATTGCATGAGAGTCTGTTGTGCTTTTTCAGAAAAACCCGTGAAATAAGGACGTTTTAACTCCCTTATCATGCCAATCGCAAAGTGCTCAGCGAGCAAAAGAATATCTGGAATGCGCTCTCGTAAAGGTGGCATACGCAGGACTTCAAAGGCGAGCCTATCGAGTAAATCTGCGCGAAATCGCCCTTGACGTGCCAGCTCCGGAAGATTGGCATTGGTTGCGCACACTAAGCGAACATCCACTTTTAAAGATTGGCTTCCTCCGACACGTTCTAGCTCGCCATATTCAATCACTCGTAAGAGCTTTTCTTGGACAGACATAGGAGCCGTTGCGAGCTCATCAAGGAACAGTGTCCCTTTGTCCGCACGTTCGAAGCGACCTTGATGGCGCTTTTGTGCGCCGGTAAATGAACCTGCTTCGTGCCCGAATAATTCAGAATCCAGTAAGTTCTCATTGAGTCCACTGCAATTTAAGGAGATAAAAGGCTCTTGCCAGCGTGGGGATAAATAATGAAGACGATCGGCGATGAGCTCTTTACCCGTTCCTCGTTCACCAATGACGAGCACAGGCTTATTGAGTTTTGCAAGTTCGGAGGCTCGTTCGAGAACATCGAGGAAATTGCTGGAAACCCCAATGATAGTATTGTTAGTTTCTTTCATGGTTTTTTTTACCAAGTGTTGGTTAATTTCACCTGCCTTTAACTATAGTGTAAATGGTCACCAATAGAAAATAAAATTTTATTTTTGTTTATTTTCAATATGTTATTTGATAATTGAAAAGTTGGCACGCTGCTTGCTATTTTAGAGTTGTAAAAGATTTAAATTGAAATAATCATCGGTTTAATAATTTCAATTTTATATTCATGGAGCATCACGTATTGGTTGGACGCCAACATCGGGTTGAGGCTCTACAGAAAGATAACATCCATCAAGAGGATATAAATTATGGGTATTTTTTCACGTTTTGCCGACATCATTAATGCCAACATTGCTTCACTGCTTGATAAAGCTGAAGATCCGCAGAAAATGATCCGCCTGATGATTCAGGAAATGGAAGATATGTTAGTGGAAATTCGCTCCACATCAGCACGTACGCTAGCGGAGAAAAAAAGCTTAGAGCGTCGTGTGGAAATGGGTGAAAAGCAAATTGCTGAATGGCAAGAAAAAGCGGAATTAGCACTCATTAAAGATAAAGAAGATTTAGCGCGTGCGGCATTGATTGAAAAGCAAAAAGTCAGCGCCATGGTCGATACCTTAAAACATGAGCTGATTATTGTTGATGAAACACTGACTCGCTTAAAAGGTGAAATCACTGAATTAGAAAATAAATTGCAAGAAACTCGTGCAAAACAGCAGTCAATGACAGTGCGTTTAGAAGCTGCGCAATCAAGCCGCAACGTTCGTCGCCAGTTAGATAGTGGTAAACTGGATGAAGCGATGGCGCGTTTTGAGCAGTTTGAGCGCCGTATTGACCATATGGAAGGCGAAGCGCAAAGCTACGGTATTGGTAAACAACGCTCTTTAGAACAGCAATTTGCTGAGTTAAAAGCGGATGATGAAATTAGTGCACAATTAGCCGCGCTTAAAGCTAAAATTAACAAAGACGAATAATATTAAACACGCAAGGCGCAGTATTTCTGCGCCAGTGCGCTAGGCTAAATAACCATAAATAAGGAAATGTGATGGGCTACGTTTTATTGTCTCTCGTATTAATCATTTTTGTCATTTTTGTTCTGCCAATTTGGTTGTGGCTCCATTATGGTAAGAAAAATAACGGGCAGGGAAGTCAGCTTACTGAGAATGAAGTGCAACGTTTAATGCAATTGGCTGAACAGTCATCTCGTATGCAGCAACGTATTAAAACGCTTGAAGATATTTTAGATGCCGAGCATCCAAATTGGAGGCAAAAATAATGACTAATCTACGCAACCGTAAGTTATATCGCTTAACGGATAAACGGGTTTTTGGTGGTGTTTGTTCCGGTCTCGCTGACTATTTAGAGTTACCGGTTGCTTTGGTCAGAGCATTAGCAGTACTCGCCCTGTTTATGAGCTTTGGATTGACCTTAATTGTGTATGTGGTGATGTGCTTTTTTGTTGAAGCTGCGCCAAGTGGTTATCGCAGTGAACGAGACATTGGTCTTGAAGTGACGACACTATTAAACCAAATTGATGCACAGCTACAAGCTGGAGAAATGAAGTTGCGTCAAATGGAACGCTATGTGACCTCGGATACTTATACCGTGAACAGTAAATTTCGTCACCTATAACAGATTTGCACCATCACATAAATGGGAATAGAGTTTAATAACTGTATTCCCATTATA
>NZ_JAMPSW010000056.1:0-25540 GCF_028484855.1 Providencia sp. PROV033
AACTTAAAATGAGTAATGCCTATTTACTTTATCTATCCAGTTATCTACACGTGTTTTATCAAGTAAACCTAATTAGCAATGTCATATCAAAATCAATCAATTACAATCAAGTAGATCTACTCATTAAAAGACTTAAATTCTCTTAATCTGAAAAACAAAAAAGTGCTAACGCTCACCTTGATGATAAAAATAAGTATTAATGAAACAATACTCTACATTTATTAAAACCAGCGAAGAATAGCAGTTATCTTAAAAGATACAGGCATTCAATTAACGCACAACGTGATATAACTCAGCTTTTATTTGCTATAAAAGAAAAATACGACAAATTAATTGTAAGTTCACATAGGTTAATTAAATAGAACGGTGACAACGTATTGAGAGGTTCATGCCCAGCAATTTACTGGGCATGAAAAGCAAAATTTAAGCTTTGCTAGGACGTAATGCAGGGAATAAGATTACATCGCGGATAGTATGGCTATTGGTAAATAACATGACCATACGGTCAATACCAATACCTAAACCTGCTGTTGGCGGTAAACCGTGCTCTAATGCGGTGACGTAGTCTTCATCATAGAACATCGCTTCATCATCGCCTTCATCTTTCTGGCGAACTTGCTCAGCAAAGCGCTCAGCTTGGTCTTCCGCATCATTTAACTCAGAGAAACCATTACCGATTTCACGACCACCGATGAAGAATTCAAAACGATCTGTAATGAACGGATTTTCATCGTTACGGCGAGCTAATGGTGAAACTTCAGCTGGATATTCAGTAATAAATGTTGGCTGAATTAAGTGGCTTTCCGCAACTTCCTCGAAGATTTCACACTGAATACGACCTAAGCCCCAGCTCTTCTCAATCTTAATGCCAAGAGACTGAGCAATCGCAACCGCTTTGTCCATGTCATCCAAATCCGCAACATTGGTTTCTGGGCGGTATTTGCAGATAGCTTCTTTCATCGTCATTTTGGTAAATGGCTTACCAAAATCAAATTCTTGCTCACCATACTTCACAACCGTATTTCCTAACACTTTCTGCGTTAAGATACGGAATAAGTCTTCAGTCAGAACGATTAAGTCACGGTAATCCGCATACGCCATATACAGTTCCATCATTGTGAATTCTGGGTTATGGCGTGGAGATAAACCTTCATTACGGAAGTTACGGTTAATTTCGAACACACGTTCAAAACCACCCACAACTAAACGCTTCAGATACAGTTCTGGCGCAATACGCAGATACATATCGATATCTAACGCATTATGGTGTGTGACGAATGGACGCGCAGAAGCCCCACCAGGGATGACTTGCATCATTGGAGTTTCAACTTCCATAAAGCCATGATCGACCATGAAATTACGAACTTCCGCTAAAATCTTAGAACGGATGATGAAAGTGTTACGAGATTCATCGTTAGCAATTAAATCAAGGTAACGTTGACGATAACGTGTTTCTTGGTCTGATAAACCGTGGAACTTGTCTGGTAATGGACGCAGAGCTTTGGTTAACAAGCGAACTTCATGACAATGAACAGTCAATTCGCCCGTTTTAGTTTTAAATAAACGACCCTTAGCACCCAGAATGTCACCTAAGTCCCATTTTTTGAACTGCTCGTTATAAATACCTTCTGGCAGATCATCGCGGGAAACGTAAATCTGAATACGACCACCAACATCTTGCAATGTTGCGAATGATGCTTTACCCATGATACGGCGAGTCATCATACGACCCGCGATAGTCACTTCAACATTCAGATCTTCTAACTCTTCTGCTGTTTTTTCACCAAATTCAGCGTGAAGCTTATCGGACACATTTTCACGGCGGAAATCATTTGGGAACGGAATACCCTGTTCGCGTAACGCAACCAGTTTTTCTTTACGGGCTTTGAGTTCGTTATTTAAATCGGGAGCGTGTTCTGCACCCTGTTGCTCTTGAGACATTTTTTCCTCACAGGCCAGCTTTTAAACTAGCTTCAATGAATTTATCCAAATCACCATCCAGCACGGCTTGCGTGTTACGCGTTTCCACACCAGTACGTAAATCTTTAATTCGCGCATCATCAAGGACGTAAGAACGAATTTGGCTTCCCCAGCCAATGTCCGATTTATTCTCTTCCATCGCTTGCTTATCCGCGTTCTTCTTCTGCATTTCCAGTTCGTACAACTTCGCTTTTAACTGGCGCATGGCTTGATCTTTATTTTTATGTTGCGAACGGTCGTTTTGACACTGAGTCACTATGTTGGTCGGTATATGGGTAATACGCACCGCTGACTCAGTTTTGTTAACGTGCTGACCACCAGCACCAGAGGCGCGGTATACGTCGATACGCAAATCAGCAGGGTTAATTTCGATATCAATATCATCATCAACTTCAGGATAGATAAACGCTGAGCTAAATGAGGTATGACGACGGCCGCCAGAATCAAATGGGCTCTTACGAACCAAACGGTGAACACCCGTTTCTGTTCTTAACCAACCATAGGCATAGTCTCCGATGATTTTAATTGTCGCAGATTTTAAACCTGCCACATCACCATCGGACTCTTCAATAATTTCTGTTTTGAAGCCTTTTGACTCGGCCCAACGCAAGTACATACGCATGAGCATACTTGCCCAATCTTGCGCTTCAGTACCACCAGAACCTGCTTGTAAGTCAATGTAGCAGTCAGCACTATCATACTCGCCGGAAAACATACGACGGAATTCCAGTTGTTCTAACTTGCCTTGCAGTACGTCTAACTCGGCACCCGCTTCGTTGAACGTTTCTCCGTCATCAGCTTCTACCGCTAATTCCAATAAACCTTCTACGTCTTCAATACCTTGGGTCAGTTGGTCAATAGTCTCAACAATTGCCTCAAGGGAAGAGCGTTCTTTACCAAGCGCTTGAGCTCGTTCTGGTTCATTCCAGACATCCGGTTGCTCAAGTTCTGCGTTCACTTCTTCTAAGCGTTCTTTCTTGGCATCATAGTCAAAGATACCCCCTCAGAACCATTGTCCGTTCAGACAGGTCCTGAATCTTGCTTTTTACTGGGTTTATTTCAAACGTCATTTTCACTATCTTATAGTTGATCAATAAAGATAAATATTTCCATTCACGAACCGTTTAGTATAACGGAATTCCTGTCAGGTTTATAGGGCATCACTCCCCTATTTCTGTACGAATTGTATCGTCAGTTTAATCCGGCCAAATATGCTCAATCATCAATTGCACATTTTTATTGCCGCGAAATTCGTTTACATCCAGCTTAAATGCGATTTTAGCTTTTTTCACACTGTTGTCTGGCCATCGGCGAACATCAATATTAAACATGATACCATCGAGCATGGGTCCACCATTAACGGGCTCCAACATCAATTTCAAATGTTTTTCACCCACTAACTTTTGTTGTAATAACTGGAAATGTCCATCAAATACCGGTTCAGGGAAAGCCTGTCCCCAAGGACCACTTTCACGCAGTAATTCTGCTGTTTCTAATGACAGCTGATTACGCAATAGCTCACCGTCACTCCAGATCACACCCGATAACAGCTCAGGCTGAATAAGCTCCCCCATTAACGTCTCAAAGTGGTATTTGAAGGCGTCAAATTTACTCTCTTCAAGAGACAAGCCAGCCGCCATGGCATGTCCACCAAACTTTTGCATTAACCCTGGTTGCAGCGTATTCAAACGTTCAAGCGCATCACGCATATGTACACCTTGAACCGAGCGACCAGAGCCTTTTAATAACCCATCACCGGCGGGTGCAAAAGCGATGACAGGACGGTGAAACTGCTCTTTAATTCGCGATGCTAAAATCCCAACAACCCCTTGATGCCATTCAGGATGGTACAAAGCTAACCCATTGGGTAATTGATTGTCGCTATATTCGATTTTATTAAATAACACCAAAGCTTCTTGCTGCATGCCTGCTTCGATTTCTCGACGAGTTTGGTTCAAACCATCAAGCTCATTAGCTAGCTCACGCGCATATGCCATATCATCCGTGAGTAGCAATTCAATACTCACGGACATATCATCGAGCCGTCCAGCCGCATTTAACCGAGGACCTAACGCAAAGCCAAAATCGTTCGCGACAAGACGAGACGCATCTCGCTTGGATACCTCAATTAACGCTTTGATTCCCGCGCAGCAACGTCCTGCTCTTACGCGATTTAACCCTTGATGCACTAAAATACGGTTATTGGTATCTAATGGCACCACATCAGCGACCGTGCCAAGTGCAACTAAATCGAGATACTCCGCTAAATTAGGTTCACTGATCCCTTGCTTTTCAAACCATTGCTGTTGGCGTAAGTGCGCCCTTAATGCTGACATTAAATAAAACGTAACCCCAACACCCGCCAATGATTTTGATGCGAATTGGCAGTCACTCAGGTTTGGATTGATGATAGCATCAGCTGTTGGTAGGATTTCACCCGGCAAATGGTGATCTGTAATAATCACCTTCATCCCATATTGATGAGCAGCATCGACCCCATCATGAGAAGAAATACCGTTATCTACGGTAATAATCAGGTCAGTTCCCTGCTTATAGGCTTCATCCACCACTAGCGGCGTCAAACCATAACCATTTTCAAAACGGTTAGGAACGATATAATTTAAATTCACATACCCCATGGCTTTCAGTGCACGAATAGCCAATGCAGTGCTGGTTGCGCCATCAGCATCAAAATCCCCTACAATGGTAATTTTTTGATGCTCCACCAGTGCGACATAGAGCAGCGTTAATGCATTCTCAACCCCTGATAATGAGCGATAATCGAGTAAATTAGAGGCTTTTCGCTCTAATTGGGCGATATCAGTGATCCCTCGAGAGGCATAAATACGCTGCAAAAGCTCAGGAATATTGGGTAATGCCGCAGCATCACCCGTTAATTCTCTTTGACGTAAAAAAGTTTCAACATTCACAATAATGATTATTTCTGTTCAAGTAATTGGAGTAATTCATCCGGTTTTAAAAAGCCAGGTAGCACTTGTCCGCTTGGCAAAATAATCGCTGGCGTGCCTGTTACTTTAAATAATTGACCTAATTTTAAATGATTACCTAAATCAATTTTACAGTCATCAATCATGGCAACCTCATCACCTTTAAATGCTTTCGTTAACGCATCTTGAGGTAAACCATTGCACCAAATGGATGCCATTTGTTTCGCCGTATCACTCTTCAGTCCTTGGCGTGGGAATGCTAAATAACGAACGGTAACTCCTTTACTGTTTAATTCGCCTACGGTTTCATGTAACTTTTTGCAGTAGCCACAGCTGATGTCCGTAAAGACGGTCACCACATATTTTTCATTAGGCGCTTTGAAAATGATCATTTCATTTTTTAGCGCTTCTACCTTCTTCAATAATGGTTGGTTACTGATATTTACAGGGACTTTGCCACTCAGATCATAAATAGGACCTTGCAATAAATATTTACCATCATCAGTCACATAGATAACGCCGTTATCCGTTTCTACCGTATTTAAACCCACAATAGGGGAAGGCTTAATAGACTCTACTTGCATATTATAATGTGCAAGTTTTTCAATAATCAGCTTCTCTTCTGTTGCTGCATAAACAGATGCCGTTAATGACGCGATGCAGGCGCCTAAAACAAGTAATTTGCGTTTCATATTTATCCTTTTCACCCATCACCCTCGAGGATGATGCTGCTCATGTAAAGCACGTAGTCGCTCAGTGGCAACATGTGTGTAAATTTGGGTTGTTGATAGGTCACTATGACCTAATAGCATCTGTACGACGCGTAAGTCTGCGCCGTGATTCAATAAATGGGTTGCGAATGCATGCCTTAATACATGAGGCGATAATGCTTCCCCATCAATATTTGCCAAAACGGCGTAATATTTTATTCGGTGCCAAAATGTCTGGCGGGTCATCTTTGTACCGCGTTTACTTGGAAAAAGCACGTCGCTGGTCTTTCCATTCAATAAGTCAGGGCGCCCTTCTGCAATGTATTTTTCCAGCCAATAAATCGCCTCTTCTCCCAGAGGGATCAAACGCTCTTTGTCACCTTTCCCCACAACACGCACAACCCCTTGCCGTAAACTGATATCCGAGAAGGTCAATCCCGTCAGCTCAGAGACGCGTAAGCCACAGGCATATAACACTTCTAACATCGCTTTGTCTCGTAATTCGAGCGAGTCCTCAGTTGCAGGCGCATTGAGTAAATCTTCGACTTGTTTTTCACTCAAATCTTTTGGCAATCGTTGCGGAATTTTAGGTGCTGCAATTACCGCTGAAGGGTCATCTGACCTAATTTTTTCACGATAAAAATATTGAAATAGCCTGCGTATCGAACTTAGCAGACGCGCCGAACTTGCAGCTTTATATCCACCGTCAATACGCTCTGCTAGAAAAGATTGCAAATCAATAGATTGAACGGTTTCTAAATGTAGCTGCTGCTTATCCAGCCACCGATCTAATGATTGGAGGTCATTACGATAAGATGCCAAGGTGTTTTCAGCAAGATCTTGCTCCAACCAAATTGTATCAAGAAACTGTTCAATTAATGGATTTAGTTGTTTACTTTCCACGCTAGAACCTATGCCTCTTTATTATTACCATGCAATCTATTATGCCTGATTGTAGCACCATCTGTTACAATACGTCCCTCGTGATAAAAACCAGCGCTGGATATAGTAAGAATATATATGAAAATAGGTCTTTTTTACGGCTCAAGTACCTGCTACACCGAAATGGTTGCGGAGAAAATACGCGACATCCTAGGTGATGATTTCATCACGCTCCATAACGTCAACGATACACCGCCAGAATTAATGGAGCAGTACGATGTTCTTATTTTGGGAATTCCTACGTGGGATTTTGGTGAAATTCAGGAAGACTGGCTGGAAATTTGGGAGGCGCTTCCCAAACTTAACCTTGTCGACAAAATGGTCGCCATGTATGGCATGGGTGACCAAGTTGACTATAGCGAATGGTTTTTAGATGCATTAGGTATGCTCTATCACCAACTAAAACCGACTGGCGCACAATTTATTGGTTTTTGGTCTACTGAAGGTTATGAATTTGAAAGCCCCAAACCACTGACTGAAGACGGTAAAATGTTTGTTGGTCTCGCACTCGATGATGTGAACCAATTTGAACAAACGGACGAGAGAATCGCCCAATGGTGTGAGCAGATCCTACAAGAAATTGAAGCTGCTCTTTAGAGATGAAGCGCAATAAACTGCAATATCAAATGTCGGGATATTGCAGTAATAATTGATTGAGGTTACGCCAATTTTCTTCGGACACTGAATCTTTCGCCACCCACAAACGCAGCTTCTGTGGCTTTCCTTGCAGTGCCTTAAGCGTCAATAAAATACCACAACGGCTACACCATGGTGCTTTGATTATTTCCCACTCATTCTTTTTCCATTGAAGCTTATTGCCATTCACCAGTACAGCAACGCCTTTCACTTTGCTAATGTTCTTTTGACTTTTTGCCCAGCTCGCCACTAAGATAACCAATAATGGAAGCCAAATCATCGAGTTACCAGGTTCCCATGGTGCAACAAGCAAAATGATACCCGCCCCCACATGGAGGCTGGTTGAAAAAAGCTGGGTTTTCCATGAAATGGAAAGATTAGATTTCCACAGGACCACGATTTTTATTTCTTTCTTGAATGAGTTTAATCATAGAGAATAGCTCTTCATCCTCCGGACGCCCGTGATTCATCAACCAATTGAACAAATCTGGATCTGGGCACTCGAGTAGACGCACAAAAATACGTTTATCGTGATCTGTCAGTTCGTCATATTCATATTCAAAAAATGGCATGATAGAAATATCAAGCTCACGCATGCCTCTTCTGCATGCCCAATGAATTCGCGCCTTGTTATTGATATCGATTTGACTTTGCCCGCTAGGCATTCCATTATCCATTTCACTACGACCTTTTGTTGCAGTTGACTGATAAGATTGATTATTTTAAATACTCTATCAGATAATCTGTCAATAAAACATGCCACACTCTACATAGTTCACATTTTAGGTTGTAAAATACCGTTTTTCTACAAACTATTTACCCGCTTATGCTGAATAATAGGCTAATGAAACTTTAGTACCGTTTTAGGCTTGCAATGTGACCTAGCTATTTTACCATTAAGCACCATTATCAGATAAAGAACAACAGGTGAAATCATGACTTCTCATGTAGACAACACACTTCAGTTTCCCCTCAATTCTCCGTCTTTACCCCTTGTATTGATTTCACTGGAAAACTGGGAACTTATTCATCTTCACGGTGCCGACGCAGAAAAATATCTGCAAGGGCAAGTCACCGCGGATATTAGTACGCTTGAACATGCCCACACACTGACCGCACATTGTGACCCAAAAGGCAAAATGTGGAGTGACCTACGCCTATTCCATCATTTAGATGGTTTTTCTTATATTGAAAGACGCAGTGTCGCCGATGCCCAACTTGCAGAACTAAAAAAATATGCCGTTTTTTCCAAAGTCACTTTTGAGAAAAAACCCGAACTGAAATTACTGGGTATTGCCGGACAAGGCGCAAGAGAAGCACTAGCAGCTATTTTTGCCACACTGCCAGATCACCAAAATCAAGTGGTTGTTGATGGCAATAGCACCCTTCTGCATTTTGACCTCCCAGCAGAACGCTTCTTAATCATTACAGATGAGCCCATCGCACAAAAAATAACAGACACATTAAATGCACCACAGGTTTCTGACCAACAATGGCTAGCGCTTGATATTGAGGCCGGTCTCGCTGTTATTGACCAAGAGAATAGCGCTCAACATTTACCACAAGCAGCAAACTTACAGGTTATCCCTCACGGTATTAGCTTTAAAAAAGGCTGCTACACAGGCCAAGAAATGGTGGCTCGTGCCAAGTTCCGTGGTGCTAACAAACGAGCGATGTATTGGCTTACAGGTACAGGCTCGACGCTCCCAACCATCGGCGAGGGTGTTGAATGGCAACTCGGTGAAAACTGGCGTCGTACAGGCACTGTTCTCGCGGCAGTACGTTTAGGTAATGGTGAGCTTAGCATCCAAATCATCATGAATAATGACATGGAAGCCGATAGCGTATTTCGTGTTATGGGAGATGAGCACAGTCGCCTAACAATTAGCCCACTCCCTTATTCTTTAGAAGAAGATAAATAATTGAGGTTTTTATGTCATCTGCAACAGGTACTAAGCCACAGAATATTTTGAATTTTGGGGCTTTTACCGAAGTCATCCAATTTTTAATGGAGCTCGATAAACTGAAAAGTGTTTATCGAAAAAATAAATTATTAAACCGTGAAAGACACGAAAACACCGCAGAACATAGCTGGCAATTTGCGGTTGCAGCAATGGCATTCGCACCTTATGTACCGGGCGTTAATCTGGAACGTGCCATTAAACTCGCCTTAGTACATGATATTGTTGAAATTGATGCTGGTGATGTCTTAGTCTTTGATAATGCTGCTCGTGATGCCATTCATGATGAAGAAGTCAAAGCGGCTAACCGCCTGTTTAACCTACTACCAAGCCCACAAAATGCGGAATTTTTAGCCTTGTGGAATGAGTATGATGCTGTTGAAACCTTGGAATCGAAATATGCCAATGCCATTGACAGAGCGATGCCAATGTTATTGAACTTGCATAATCAAGGTCAAAGCTGGGTTGAAAATCATATTCGCCATGAGCAGGTCGTCAGTAAGTGTGACTATATTCAAGAGATACTGCCTGAGTTTTGGTTGCAACTTGAACAGCAATTAGAACAGGCACACCAAAAAGGATGGCTGCTGTAGTTATAAAAACAGGCTACAGAAAAGGCAATCCCATAAAAAACGCCAGATCTTCATCTGGCGTTTTCATATTCAATACTGAGCAAATTAATTACATATACTCTTCAATAGGTACGCACGAACAATGTAAATGACGGTCCCCGTAAACATCATCAAGACGTTTCACCGCTGGCCAATATTTGTTCACTCGAGTTGCGTGAGATGGGAATACCGCCAATTCACGACTATAAGTATGCGCCCACTCTTCCGCTAATTCGGTTTGAACGTGCGGAGCGTTCACTAACGGGTTATCTTCCAACGTCCATTTACCATGAACCACTTGGTCTATTTCATCACGAATAGCCAACATCGCATCGATAAAGCGATCAATTTCGACAATGCTTTCTGATTCAGTTGGTTCAATCATCAAGGTTCCCGCGACAGGGAATGACATGGTTGGCGCATGGAAACCGTAGTCAATCAAACGCTTCGCAATATCTAACTCACTGATACCTGTATCTTTCTTGATAGGACGTAGATCAACGATACATTCGTGAGCCACATAGCCTTCTTGCCCTGTGTACAGAATGTCATAGCGAGCGGCTAAGCGTTTCGCGATGTAGTTAGCATTTAAAATAGCCACTTGGCTAGCTTTTCTAAGCCCGTGCGAGCCCATCATACGGATATACATCCAGCTAATAGGTAGAATAGAAGCGCTACCAAATGGTGCAGCAGAAACCGCGCCTTGCTCAGTTAACATTTCTTGCGTGACCACCGAGTGCCCAGGAACAAACGGTGCTAAATGTTTTTTCACACCAATAGGTCCCATACCTGGTCCGCCGCCACCATGAGGAATGCAGAAGGTTTTATGTAAATTCAAGTGAGACACATCCGCACCAATAAAGCCAGGTGTTGTTAGACCTACTTGTGCGTTCATGTTCGCACCATCTAAATAAACTTGCCCACCATATTGATGAATAATTTCACACACTTCACGGATACTCTCTTCATAAACCCCGTGAGTAGATGGGTAGGTCACCATGACACAAGAAAGAGCTGCGCTGTGTTCCTTCGCTTTTTCACGGAGGTCAACAAGATCAATATTACCTTCATCATCACAACGCACAACCACGACTTCCATGCCTGCCATATGTGCAGATGCAGGGTTAGTTCCGTGTGCCGATGCGGGGATCAAACAGATATTACGCGCGCCTTCATTGCGGCTTTCATGGTAACGACGAATCGCTAACAGCCCCGCGTATTCACCTTGTGCCCCTGAGTTTGGCTGCATGCAAACGGCGTCATAACCCGTTAATTGCACTAACCAGTGAGAAAGCTGCTCAATCATTTGGTGATAACCTTGCGCTTGCTCTGGTGGGCAGAACGGGTGTAATTCACCAAATTCAGGCCATGTGATAGGGATCATCTCCGCAGAAGCGTTCAGTTTCATCGTACATGAACCTAATGGGATCATCGCTTGATTCAGCGCTAAATCCTTACGTTCTAAGCTATGCATGTAGCGCATCATTTCCGTTTCACTATGATAACGATGGAAATTTGGATGGGCTAAGATAACATCATCACGCAACATCGCGGCTGGAATAGAACTTGTGCCTTCTGAAACGAGCTTGTCTAATGCTTCAAAATCCAATTTTTTATCCATGCCAGTGATCACGAAGAACAACTCGTTCAGGTCATGACGTGAAGTGACTTCGCTAAATGTCACGCCCACCGCACCATGAATATCTGTGCGCAAGTTGACTTGTGCTTTTTCTGCGCGCGCTAATACTGCGGCTTTATCTGCGACTTCAATCGTGAGAGTATCGAACCACGTTTTATGGCGAA
Source organism: Providencia sp. PROV033 (assembly GCF_028484855.1). Classification (NCBI taxonomy): domain Bacteria; kingdom Pseudomonadati; phylum Pseudomonadota; class Gammaproteobacteria; order Enterobacterales; family Morganellaceae; genus Providencia; species Providencia sp. PROV033. The sequence goes on from NZ_JAMPSW010000056.1 coordinate 11,592, forward strand.
GAGTAATACCCGCCTCTGTAAGCGCTTTGGCAAAAATAGAGCTAAAGCGGTGAATACGCTCAGCAATCAGTTTTAAACCTTCAGGACCATGATACACCGCGTACATTGCTGCAATGTTAGCGAGTAAAACTTGAGAGGTACAAATATTGGAGTTCGCTTTTTCGCGGCGAATATGTTGCTCACGAGTTTGCATTACCATGCGTAATGCCGTATGTCCTGCCGCATCACGGGAAACCCCGATAATACGTCCCGGCATCGCACGTTTAAATTCATCTTTGCAGGCAAAAAATGCGGCATGAGGACCGCCATAGCCCATTGGTACACCAAAACGTTGAGCGGAGCCAAAGACAATATCCGCGCCTTGTTTTGCTGGTGCTGTCAGTAAAACGAGTGCCATCATATCCGCAGCCACACAACTGACGATATTTTTCTCTTTCAGCTTAGCAAACAGTTCACTGTAATCATGAATGTTCCCTGTGGTACCAACTTGTTGTAGCAATACACCAAATACCCCTTCATGCTCCAGTGCTTTTTCTGCACTATCCACAATCACTTCAAAACCGAAAGTACCCGCGCGAGTACGCACAACATCAAGTGTTTGAGGATGGATATCATCTGCAACGAAAAAACGCTCTGCGTTTTTCAACTTACTAATACGTTTTGCCATCGCCATGGCTTCAGCCGCCGCAGTCGCTTCATCCAATAAGGACGCTGAAGCGAGATCTAAGCCCGTCAAATCGATAGTGAGTTGCTGGAAATTCAACAGGGATTCAAGACGCCCTTGAGAAACCTCAGGTTGATACGGCGTATAGGCCGTGTACCAGCCGGGATTTTCTAACAAATTACGCAAGATAACAGGGGGAAGTACTGCAGGGGCATAGCCCATACCGATGTAACTTTTATAGCGTTTATTCAGAGATGCGATGCCTTTTAGCTCGGCCAATGCCTCTTGTTCTGTAGCACCACCACCCACTCTTGGTGGTTCCGGTAGTAAGATTGCTTTTGGGACAATTTTGTCCATTAAATTATCGAGAGAGGTCGCACCAACAGTACCTAACATGGTTTTTATTTGTTGTTCTGATGATCCAATGTGGCGCGAGATAAATTCTGAACGGTTTTCTAGTTGACTCAGTGACATCGACATATCTGTGTTCCCATCCTTTTTGCCGTGCGTAGCGTAGGTTATAAGACTCTAGCGATGATAAGACCTATTTATAAACTGCGAGGTAAGTGGGCCAGTTCAAACTAACCTTTATAAAAACAATATTTTTAAATACGTTGCGCTGTAGCGAACTATCAGGCTACAGCGCAACGTACGATGCAATAAATTACTCTTCCGCGGCGATCATGCTCAGATAACCCTGAGCATCAATCAGGTCAGCTAACTGTGAGTCATCAGTCATCTTAATGCGGAAAATCCAACCTTCTTGATAAGGTGATTCGTTGACTAATTCTGGAGAATCACTTAATGCATCATTTACTGCGATAATTTTACCGCTAATAGGTGCATAAATATCAGATGCCGCCTTAACAGATTCAACAACTGCGCAGTCATCCCCTGCACTCACGACATCACCTACGTTAGGTAAGTCGACAAAAACCATATCGCCTAAAGTTTCTTGCGCATGTTCAGTGATACCCACAGTAAACTCACCGTTGCCTTCATCACGTAACCATTCGTGTTCACGGGTATATCTTAACTCTTTAGGTGCATTGCTCATTTCTAGCCTCTCTTCTGATTCTGAGAATATGTTTTTTGAGAATAAAACTAAATATTGTGTTGCATTAGAAAATATCTAATTATACTAATGCCTTACCTTCGCGTACGAACCCCGGCTTAACCACTTCAACCGGCATTTCACGATGGCGAATTTCAACGATGGCCTGATTTTTAATCCCATTCGGTACACGCGCTAATGCGATACTGAAACCCAACGTTGGAGAAAATGAACCGCTAGTGATCACTCCCTCATGCAATTTACCCGATTCATCGGTAAAGCGCACAACCTGTTCAGCACGTAAAATGCCTTTTTCACGCATGACAATACCAACCAGTTTGTCTGAACCTTGCGCACGTTGCTTTTCCAATGCTTCACGACCGATAAAGTTCCGATCTTGCGGTTCCCAAGCAATTGTCCATCCCATATTGGCTGCCAATGGAGAAATAGACTCGTCCATATCTTGCCCATATAAATTCATACCTGCTTCAAGGCGTAACGTATCACGAGCACCCAAGCCAGCTGGATGCACACCCGCTTTAAGCAGCTTGCGCCAAAACTCTACAACTTGCTGCTTTGGCATTGCGATTTCATAGCCTTTCTCACCGGTATAACCTGTTGTTGCAATAAACAGATCGCCAGTTTGTACACCATAGAAAGGCTTCATATCTTTAATTGCAGCACGCTGCTCTTCAGTCAGTAAGGCGTGAACTTTATCTTGTGCCTTTGGACCTTGAACGGCTAATAACGCGAGATCATCGCGTACAGTGATTGCAACAGCATACTCTTTAGCATGCTGTTCAATCCATGCAATGTCTTTGTCTCGTGTCGCAGAGTTAACCACCAAACGATAGAAATCATCGTCAAGGTAATAAACAATCAAATCATCAATCACACCACCGGATGCATTCAGCATACCGGTATACAGTGCGCGGCCTTTGATCGTGAGTTTGGCAATATCATTGGCGAGAAGATAACGGAGAAAATCGCGGCAGCCTTCACCATGTAAATCAACAATGGTCATGTGGGAAACATCAAACATTCCTGCATCGGTTCGGACAATATTATGTTCGTTGATTTGCGAACCATAGTGCAGTGGCATCATCCACCCGTGGAAATCCACCATTTTTGCACCGCAGGCTATATGCTCATCATATAGAGTTGTTTGCTTTACCATGAATACCCTCTTTACATTACTGTGTCTGATGGGGTGATTGCGTGATGACGGTATAAATTTTTTCTGTAAACCCCGTTTCATCAAAACGCAAATCATCGAATTTGATTCAAAATCGCTAACATTCGAAATTGGATGCTATAAAAAAAAATAGGGTGACGTACTCACTGTATTACTGATTGCGCGGTTATATTGCCAGCGCTTTTTGTTAAATAATTGAGAACGATCACTCAATCCCTTCATATTTGGCTTATTGGTGAGCAAAATATCATCAAAACTGAGATTCCCATCGAAATAAGGCTCTAACAGCGTCTAATTGTTAAATTAGAAAAACTAATCCGAAACAAGGGATAAATTAGTTTTTCTCAGCCATTGGAAAGTATCAACGAGGTGGGTAGATAGTGATTACAGATAAAAAAACGGAACGCGTTAAACTCAGCGTTCCGTCTATAAGAGAAAAATAAAATCGATTACTGACTATCAATAGGGAGTTGTTTTAACCATTTAGGCATATCCGATAAGCCCATTGCATGGTTCAGCAATTGTGGTTTTATTCCGGGTAGGCTATCCGCTAATACTAAGCCAATATCACGTAACAATTTTTTCGCAGGGTTATTGCCATCGAATAACTCACGGAACCCTTGCATACCCGTTAACATCAATGCGGCACTATGTTTACGACTGCGCTCATAATCACGTAAATAGAAATATTGACCAAAATCCTTACCTTCTCGATGCAACCTTCTGATTTCACCGATCAGCATAGCAACGTCCATAAAACCAAGATTAACGCCCTGACCTGCCAATGGATGAATCGTATGAGCAGCATCCCCCAGAAGTGCAAGACGCTGAGCCGCAAACTGGCGTGCATAACGCCCAGTTAATGGAATAGTCACACGATCGCTTTCAAGCTGGCATAACCCTAAATTAGCATCAAATGCAACGGTTAACTCTTTCTCAAACTCGAGCTTGTCTAAATCTTGGCGACGCGCCGCGGCTAAGTTTGGTTGGGACCACACAATCGAGCATAAATGCGGGTCGCTCAAAGGTAAGAATGCGAGGATACCTTCCCCATTAAAGGCTTGGCGAGCAATCCCTTCGTGTGGACGTTCCGTTCTAATTGTGGCAACTAACGCAGTATGTTCATAATCCCAGAATGTCAGTGGGATATCCGCATGACTACGTAACCATGAATTCGCCCCATCGGCACCGACAACTAATCGAGCTGTCAGCATATTTTCGTCATCTAACGTGATGAAAACCTCATTTTCGCCCCAAACAACTTTCTTAATGGTCGCTGGCGCTAATAATGTCACATCACGCAATTGGCTGGCTTTTTGCCACAGCGCATCACGTACCACATTATTTTCAACAATATGACCTAAGTGCGAAAGGTTTTGGTCTTTTGCAGAAAAAGCGATACTCCCAAAACTATGGTTATCCCACACTTCCATACCATTATAGGCAGACGCTCTCATTCCTTTAATGGCTGACCACACATCTAAGTGAGTCAATAATTTTTCACTCGCTGCATTAATTGCTGATACGCGCAGCGCATGGGGCTCACTGGCAGAAAATGGCACTTTAGGCGGATGGTTTTCTACCACTGCCACACGTAAACCACTGCCTTCGAGTCCACATGCCAATGCCAGCCCAACCATGCCACCACCAGCGATAACCACATCGAACGATTGCATATTATAATTCCTCTTAATTTTGTGGTTATTTATGTGCGACCCAGCCAAGGGTTTGGCGGGCTAAAACATCACGAATAGGCGGTAACATTTCCATCGCCATCAGTCCCAAATTGCGCCCAACGATCAGGGGAAAGCAACGATTAGCAAATAACCGAACCAGACCATCCGTCATGGCGACCGTTTTTTCTCTGTCAGCTAATCGGGATTGTTGGTACTGATTTAGCAATGAATAATGACCAATATCTTGCTGATTAGCATGAGCATTCACCACTAATTCAGCTAATTGCATTACATCACGGATCCCAAGATTGAAACCTTGCCCCGCGATTGGGTGTAGCGTCTGAGCTGCATTTCCCACCAGCGCAACACGATGACTCACTGAATTAACCGCTTTTCTTAATACTAACGGGTAACAGTTGCGTTTACCGGCTTGGGTGATTTCACCTAAACGCCAACCAAATGCTTGCTGCAATTTGCAAATAAACGTTTCGTCGTCCCATGAATTAATAGCATCAGCATGCTCTTGATGATGGCACCACACTAGCGAGCTGCGCCCTTCTGACATAGGCAATAACGCTAAAGGACCAAATTCAGTAAAGCGCTCGAAAGCACGTCCTGCGGGGTCAATTGCTGTTTTGACGTTCGCGATAATCGCCACTTGCCCATAATCATCCTGCTGCCATTGCATGTTACAAGCTTGTCCAATCGCCGAGCGACTTCCATCGGCCGCCACTAAAAGATGACCCGTAATTTGTTCGCCACTTGCTAACGTGACCGTCACATTATCCACGGTACGCTCTACATGCTCTACTTTTGCAGGACAATAGAGTTTGACTCCTGGGGCCTTACGCAACAGGGTAAATAAACGGGCGCCAGCTTCATGCAATTCAATCACATTACCGAGCTCGGTAATCTGGTGATCTTCGGCATGAATATTAACAAAACCGGCATGACCTCTATCAGACACATGAACGTGATTAATCGGAGTCACACAGTCAGCAAAAGCAGACCAAACACCTATCGATGACAAGTACTGACAGGTGCCGTGGGATAATGCAATCGCTCGAGCATCAAAGCCTGGATGCTGACCTTCCGGTCGAGAGGCTTCAATGAGTGATACCGAAACGCGTCCTTGACTGAGTGACGAAATAGCCAGAGCCAATGTGGCGCCAGCCATCCCTCCCCCAACAATAATCACATTCATAGATTATTAATTACCTTCTGTTATTACTTTGTACTGCTTAACCTAAGCGTTTTTTAGCAGCCGCCATTAACGCTTCTATTTCATCTGGATCTTTCACGACCATTGACGTTAGATTCTCATTCCCATCTTCAGTGATAAGAATGTCATCTTCAATACGCACACCAATACCGCGGTATTGAGGGGGTACATCTGCATCTGGTGCAATATAGAGCCCCGGCTCAATGGTCAGCACCATGCCCGGTTCCAAAATGCGATCTCTTTCCACACCATAGAAACCAACATCATGCACATCTAAGCCCAACCAATGACTTAAACCATGCATAAAAAATGGATGATACGCTTTGTTTTCGATCAATTGTTCGACATCACCCTGTAAAATGCCTAATTTCACTAAACCTTCCGTTTTGATACGAACAATTTGTCGAGTCACTTCGTGGATGCTGGTTCCTGGGCGATAAAGCGCTAATGCGGTATTGATAGATTCAAGAACGATGTCGTAAATTTCACGCTGCGCTTGGGTAAATTTACCATTCACAGGAAACGTACGAGTAATATCTCCTGCGTACCCTTCTAACTCCGCACCCGCATCAATTAAAACTAAGTCTCCATCCTTCATAGCACATTCATTTTCGGTGTAGTGCAAAATGCAGGCATTTTCGCCGCTACCAACGATAGTGTTATAGGAAGGGAAACGCGCGCCATGGCGAGTGAATTCATATTCAATTTCACCACAGAGTTGATATTCATACATATTTGGACGGCAAGTTTCCATCGCACGAATGTGGGCTAAGGCTGAGATTTCCCCCGCTTTACGCATAACTGCCATTTCTGCATCCGATTTAAACAGACGCATTTCATGCACCATCGGACGCCAATCAATAACAGTTTGAGGGGCTTTCAAATTGCGGCGGCTACCACGGCGTAATACATCCAGCGCACCAAAAACCAATTTATCCGCATACTCAAACTCACCTTGAGCATGATAAACCACATCTAATCCATTCAATAATTGATAGAGTTGATCAACAATCTCATCAAATGGTAGCGCTTTATCTACACCTAATTTTTCAGGTGCTGCGTCTTGTCCTAGACGACGACCAAACCAAATTTCTGCGGTTAAATCACGGACGCGGTTGAACAACACGGTATGACTATGTTTCTCATCACTTTTAATTAAAACTAAAACCGCTTCTGGCTCACTAAATCCAGTCAGATACAAAAAATCACTGTGCTGGCGATACGGATATTCGCAATCCGCATTACGTTGTGCTTCAGGTGCTGAGAAAATAATGGCAGCACTTGCAGGCGCCATTTGAGCCAATAATGCATTACGACGAGAAATAAATTCCTGCTTATTCATACCGTTATTGCCTTATTATTTTGGGTTTTAGGTAAATTGCTTATTTGATGATTAGCTAAAAATCAAAGAGCAATCGTCTTATATTAGGTAAAGAGCCCCCTTAACCATAGGCTTCTGATAACCCAGAAAACCGACGGTTAATGGTCATTACCTAGCATTATAGATTAGTGGAGAACGGGCTTGATATTCTCGACTGCGGTTGGTCCATTTTTCGGCTCAACTAATGCGATGTAGCACAGTTGAACGGCAACTCTGACATATTCAACAACTTCTTCTAAGGCTTGCTCAAGCTCTTCTTGGTCTTCTTCTTCATCATAACCAAGCATACCGATGTTACGTAAATCAGTAATAACTTCGCTAATCTCTTTTTTATCAGTAAGTTTAGGTTGAGCAACACCAATGCCCAGTAAGAAGTGATTAACCCAGCCAGCTAACGCATCTGCGTGATCAAACACTGAAGCGTCTTCATCAGGAAATAGCATATTAAATGCGAATTCGCTGTCATCTAATGCATCAAATGTGAGGTCATACAGCTCACGTAGCGGCTGAGCTACCGTCTGTGGAAATGCAAGCCCGTCATTTGCCAAATCATGGACGAGTGTTTGCCAACCGTGGTCACGACTTCCTCCACAAATTAATCCGGTAATTAAACCATGGATTTCGGCAGCAGTGAGTGCGATTGAGTGCTGTTGGAGCAAATTGTCCAACGATTCATAGTTAGGTAAAGATTTTTGTATAGACATCTGAATTCGTCATGTTAGCTTGGGATTCGTGATATGCTACCACCAAGGATAGCCGCTAGACCAGTCTGCTTTTTTTTGTCTGAGTTATTATTAGTTTATTTTTATTCTAAACTAGTAATATAACGCCAATGCCTATCTATGCATAAGCTATGTGAAAATTAACAACATTTACGCCAAATGTCCCACTTTTATTGGCGAAAAAGATTTTAGTATGGAGGTATCATGTCCGCACAACCCGTTGATATTCAGATTTTTGGGCGATCTATGCGCGTTAATTGCCCAATAGAACAAAAAGAAGCGCTGTTAGAAGCCGCAAAAGAGTTAGAAGAACGTCTAAAGAATTTAAAAGACAGAAGTGGTGTAACTAACACTGAACAGCTTATTTTCATTGTCGCATTGAACGTCTGTCACGAATTAGCACAAGAAAAGACAAAAACACGCGATTATGCTTATAATATGGAAGAGAAGATAAAGGTATTGCAACAAACGATTGAGCAAGCGTTGCACGATCAGGTGAAAATCACTGAGAGGCAGGTATTGCCCCTAGAGTAATTATGCTTATTAATCAATCACTAGTAAAAAATAAAACTAAAAATCAGGTTGCATTTATACTCTAATTTCGTACAATGAAGTCACTGAGTAACGTAAGTTCTCAAAACAAATTTCTCTGAGATGCGCGTCAGTGGGTGAGTCCCCTGAGCCGATATTTCATACCAAACAGAATGTGGTTTTTGCGCTGGTGAGCATGCCTGATTCGCTCAGGAAGCCTAAAGGTTGCTAAACTGCGTTCACCTTGAACCAAGGGTTCAAGGGTTACAGCCTACAACGGCATCTTGGAGACCCCCCTTTCTTTTCCTGTTGTTTCTGTGTCTTCTGCACAACTTCCCAAATACTCTGCGAAAAACTACCCATTCCTATCGCTTGCGATATACTGTTTGTTATGTTTTTCCGCTGGTTATACAACTTTCTATGAGGGAAGGTATATGAAAATGGTTATGTCAGATGCGCTTTCTTTATCACGTCAGCAAATTCGTCAATCCATTAGGGCAGCCCGTCGGGCACTTTCCCTTGAAGCACAAGACGCTGCGGCACAGCAAATAGTGACTCACTCACTCAATCACCCCAAAATAGCACAGGCAAAAACTATCGCCCTATTTCTATCGTTCGATGGGGAAATTAATACACGCCCATTAATTCAAGCTCTCTGGGAACAAGGGAAACATATTTATCTCCCCGTCATTCATCCATTTAGCCCTAATAACCTCTTATTTTTACGTTACACACCAGAAACTGCACTAGTAAAAAATAAGTTTAATATCGAAGAACCTCCATTGAATATTTCAGATGTATTACCCATTGAGCAGCTCGATATTATGATGATCCCACTCGTGGCATTTGATAGCCAAGGGCAGCGATTAGGAATGGGTGGCGGTTTTTACGATAGAACGTTAGCGAAATGGCAGCAAACTGGCTTTTATCCTATTGGGCTTGCCCATGATTGCCAGCAAGTTGAAAATTTACCAGTAGCACATTGGGATATTCCATTACCTGAAATTATCACCCCTAAAAAAATATGGCGCTGGTAAGCACCAACGCCATATGAGAATAAAAAGCTAAATTTAATTAGAACAACAGGCGAGCGCGAATAGTGCCTGGCAGTGATTTCAATTTCACTAACACTTCATCCGCCTGACCAGGTGATTGCGTCAGCACATCAATAACAACATAACCAACATTACCTGACGTTCTCAGATATTGCCCTACTACGTTGATGTTATTTTCCGTAAATACTTGGTTGATGCTATTCATCATCCCTGGACGGTTTTCATGAATATGCAGTAAGCGGTTGGTATCATCCGTATGGACTGGCAGTGAAACCTCAGGGAAGTTAACCGCAGATAATGTTGAACCATTGTCAGAGTATTTTGCTAGCTTACTCGCCACTTCTAAACCGATATTCTCTTGCGCTTCTTCCGTTGAACCACCGATGTGTGGTGTCAGGATCACGTTGTCGAATTTAATCAACTCAGAGATGAACGGATCATTCGGATCATTATTTGCCGCTGGCTCTGTTGGGAACACATCAACTGCCGCGCCTGATAATTTTTTGCTTTCTAATGCTGCGCTAAGTGCTGGGATATCAACGACCGTACCACGAGAAGCATTGATGAAAATTGCACCTTTTTTCATTTGCTCAAATTGCGTTGCACCAATCATATCCTTGGTACTTGCTGTTTCGGGCACATGCAAACTCACCACATCGCTCATTTTCAGTAGCTCAGGTAATGAGCGAACTTGCGTCGCATTACCTAATGGCAATTTATTTTCAATGTCATAAAAATAAACATCCATACCAATCCCTTCAGCTAAGATCCCTAACTGAGTACCGATATGACCATAACCGACAATACCTAAACGCTTGCCTCGAGCTTCAAAACAGCCTTTCGCTTGTTTTTCCCAAATACCGCGGTGCGCCTGCATATTGGCTTCAGGAATACGACGCAATAATAGTAATAGCTGACCTAATACCATTTCCGCCACGGAACGTGTGTTGGAGAATGGTGCGTTAAAGACAGGAATACCGCGTTTTGCTGCCGCATCTAAATCAACTTGGTTAGTCCCAATACAGAAGCAACCCACTGCCACCAGTTTCTCTGCCGATGCAAAGATCTCTTCAGTCAAATGAGTACGGGAACGGATACCGACAAAACGAGCGTCTTTAATTGCTTCTTTTAATTCTTCGTCCGACAGCGCGCTTTTGTGATATTCGATATTGGTGTAACCCGCTGCTTTGAGGTTATCCACAGCACTTTGGTGAACACCTTCAAGCAGTAAAAATTTAATTTTGTCTTTCTGCAAAGATACCTTGACCATTTACCCTACCCTATCGTACTTAATTTATGACAGATGAATTTCGTATGAACTCAAAATAATTCGAGATGCAAGTCATGAAATTAAGGCACTCCAGCCCCTCACATGCACCTTGAAATAAAACGAGAATACCAACATAGCAAAATTCAGCGCAGTAGCAATACAAACGATTGCTTAGACGCTGCTAAAAAGTGTGAAGAAAAAGAAGTTATGTGGTGGAAAATCTAGAGCGGTAACACAAAATAAGCATTTTGCCCACCCAATGGGCATTTGTGTGAGATATATCACCAAAATAACGGATGGTAAAAAAAATTTAAATAATTTTCAGGTTTACCATATTTATAAAAGTCATTAACGCTTTAGCTATCTAGTTAAAAACAAAATAAGCCAGTGAACTTAAAATCCACTGGCTTATCATTAACCACAGAAGATTACAGCTTAATAGTTTTTACACCTTCAGCTGTTCCCATCAATACGACATCAGCACCACGGTTAGCGAATAGTCCCACAGTCACGACGCCAGCAATACCGTTGATTTTGTTTTCTAATGCAACAGGATCGAGGATCTTTAAGTTGTGGACATCCAGAATAACGTTACCGTTATCCGTCACCACATTTTCACGGTAAACTGGTTGCCCGCCTAATTTAACCAATTCACGCGCAACATAGCTGCGCGCCATCGGAATGACTTCGACTGGTAGAGGGAAATTACCTAAAACACCCACTAACTTAGATTGGTCAACGATACAGACAAACGTTTTAGCAATGGCAGAAACAATTTTTTCGCGAGTTAATGCGGCACCACCGCCTTTGATCATGTTCATGTTGCCATCTACTTCATCAGCCCCATCAACATAAACATCTAATGAATCTACACTGTTACAGTCAAAAACAGGAATACCCAAGGATTTCAATTTTTGTGTTGATGCTTCAGAGCTAGAAACGGCTCCTTCAATTTGTCCCTTCATTGTTGCCAATGCATCAATAAAGTGGGATGCGGTAGAACCTGTACCTACCCCAACAATCGTGCCTGGCTTAACATATTCTAATGCCGCCCAACCTACTGCTTTTTTCAATTCATCCTGAGTCATGCGAGAGCCTTATACTGGAATATTCAATCATTACATAGATAGTGAGTAGTATATACCGGACATTCTGCAAGTTGCAGTATTGTTATTAGGGATTGTGCACTACTTCTTATGAAAAATACCCTTTAGGAATATTTGCAAGTGTTATCCCTAAAAATATGGCATAGTGATTGGCAGAATAACAAGAAGGAGAGTTTTTGATGAAGCGCCCTGATTATCGCGCCTTGCAAGCACTGGATGCCGTCATTCGTGAACGCGGATTTGAACGAGCAGCACAAAAGTTATGCATCACTCAGTCTGCAGTTTCTCAACGAATCAAACAGTTAGAAAACCTTTTTGGTCAACCTTTGCTTGTGCGTACCGTTCCGCCACATCCGACTGAACAAGGTCAAAAACTGTTGGCATTGCTTCATCAAGTTGAATTACTCGAAGAACAGTGGCTTGGAGATGAAAACAGTGGCTCCACGCCATTATTGCTCTCCTTAGCGGTGAACGCTGACAGTTTAGCAACATGGTTTTTGCCCGCCCTAAACCCAGTTTTAGGCAATACGCCTATCCGTTTGAACATTCAAGTGGAAGATGAAACCCGCACCCAAGAGCGCCTAAGACGCGGGGAAGTGGTTGGGGCTATCAGTATTCAACCTCAAGCCTTGCCAGGTTGTTTAGTCGATAAACTGGGCGCATTAGACTATATTTTCGTCGCCTCACCGGGTTTTGCCGCGAAGTATTTCCCTGATGGGGTAACTCGAGCCTCCTTACTAAAAGCACCCGCGGTGGCATTTGACCATTTGGATGATATGCACCAAGCCTTTGTACAACAAAACTTTGGACTATCACCTGGCAGTGTACCTTGCCATATCGTTAACTCATCAGAGGCCTTTGTACAATTAGCTAAACAGGGGTCAACATGCTGTATGATCCCACACTTGCAAATTGCCAGTGAGTTAGAAAATGGTGAATTAATTGATTTAACACCGGGACTCTGCCAACGCCGGATGCTCTACTGGCATCGTTTTGCACCGGAAAGTCGCACAATGAAGAAAGTCACTGACGCCCTATTAAAAACAGGACGCCAGATGCTAAAACAAGATGATGAAATCGCCGCTGAGATTAACGTTTAATTTCAAATACCACATCAACTTGATCATTAAAATCGATACTTTGCTGCTCATAGGTCTCATTAACGTTGAGATCTTGAGCCGCCGCTTTCAGTGACCCCGCTTGACCACGCACTGCCATTGGATATGGGACATCAGCTGGAGCATTGTAATTAATGCTATAAATCGGTCCTAACTGTGCATTAAACCCTTTTGCCAGCGCTTCAGCTTGTAACTGAGCATTCTTCATTGCTTGGTCACGGGCTGCATTACGGTATTTCTGAGGATCACTCACCCCAAACTGCACAGAATTAATTTCATTTAATCCTGCCGTCAACGCACCATCAAGTAAAACATTTAGCTGATCCAACTTTTTCACTTTGACATCGACGGTTCTTATCGCCGTATATCCTTTCAGTGTTGGCTTAGACGCTGAACTATAATCATAGTTAGGTTGTGTTCGTACATTTGCAGCATCAATATCCTGCTTTTCAATTCCATTTTTCTTCAGGAATTCATAGTATTCAGCAACGCGCTTATCAACTGCCGCTTTTGCCGCCGCAGCATCTTTATTCGTAACCTGCACATTAATGCTCAACGTTGCCATATCCGGTGCGACTTTCACCGCCCCACTTGCTGACGTTGAAATATGAGGACCTTCCGGTGCTGCACTAGCCAAAGAGATGCTCGGAACCGCAAGACCTGCCAATACGGCAGCAACAACGATAGATTTCAATTTCACAGAACCTCCCAATGGTGTTTTTCTCTATAATAAAGAGGAAGTTCATCATAAACCTCCCCTGATTAAGATTCACATTATCATATTTACCACAAACTGCGATTCAGAATAATGCTAATTAATATCCTAGCCCGTGCATTGCGAGTTGAAATGCAATAAACCACATCACACAGCCTACAAACAGATTAATAAAACGCTGGGAACGTGGTTTATTCAGTATAGGAGAAAACCACGCCGCTAACATCGCTAATAAAAAAA
>NZ_JAMPSW010000057.1:0-25050 GCF_028484855.1 Providencia sp. PROV033
GCTTAAACTAAATTTAATTCAATAAATAATTGTCTGATACGAGGCAATGGATAACTATGTCTATTAAAAAAATATCAATTAAAGTTAATAATAGCAAAGAGACGATTGAGCAATATTCTGTCACTGGTGGAGAAAACGGCGCAGGTAAATTAAAACAACCACTGCATATTAATGCACAAAAAAATGTAAATTATTTATTAATTGATGAAAGTACACAATTCGCGCCAGAAAATATCGCGGTTAAGCGCGTAGATAAAAATCTTGTCATTGCATTTGAAGGTGGTGACGTAGAAAGCCCTGATTTAATTATTGAAAATTACTTTGCTGAAAACGGGCCATTGGCTACCACGAAGGTGATGCAAACCTAATTATCGGCCAATATGAAAATGGTCAATATTTCCCATATGTTCCTGAAAGCGCCGTAAAGGCAGATGCAATAAGCCAACTGGCTGATGGCCAGGCTACAGGGCAAGCTATCGGCGGCGATGCACTACCGCCAATGTGGGCATTTAATCCATGGTGGTTAGCAGCGTTGGTTCCTCTCATTGGAATTCCTGCTATTGCAATTGGCGGCGGTGGTGGTGGCGGTGGTCACTCCAAAGTGGTTGATCATGCACCTATTGCGGGTGATGATTCTGCGCATACTAAGCATAATACCCCCATTTCTATCCATGTTGCCGCCAATGATAGTGATGTTGATGGTGACTTAAATCCTAATTCTATTCGTATTGTCAAAGAGGGTTCCAAAGGAACGGTGACAATCGGTAAAGATGGAAAAATAGTCTATACGCCAAACAAAGGCGAGTATGGTATTGATACCATTACTTATGTAGTAAAAGATCGTGCAGGTCATGAGTCTAACGTAGCCACTATTACGGTAAAAATTGATGCTGCACCAGAGGCGAAGGATGATTCTGCGGCAACCAAAGAATCCAAGCCTGTCACTATCGATATGGAAAACAACTATTCTGATAAAGACGGAGACGTTGACCATAGTTCTCTAGAAATTAAAACTAATGGTGCTAAAGGTTTTGCGAAGTTTGTGAACGGCAAGCTGGTGTACACCCCGAAAGCGGGCGAAGTGGGCACCGACACCATTACGTGTCAAGTCAAAGACAAGAACGGCAACGTATCCAACGAAGCGACGGTGACCATCGAAATCGACGCCGCTCCGGTGGCGAATGATGATGCGGCTGCGACCAAAGAATCGGTGCCCGTCACGATTGACGTGTTAGACAACGATAGCGACTTAGACGGCGATATCGACCCAAGCACGCTGACTATTATCACCAACGGTAACAAAGGCACCGCGGAATTTGTGAATGGCAAGCTGGTGTACACCCCGAAGGCAGGGGAAGTGGGCACCGACACCATCACGTATCAAGTGAAAGACAAGAACGGCAACGTATCCAACGAAGCGACGGTGACCATCGAAATCGACGCCGCTCCGGTGGCGAATGATGACACAGCAAGAACAAATCAAGCCACTTCAGTGACTATTGACGTATTAGCAAATGATACTGATTTAGATAAAGATCTTGATCCAACCACACTGACTATCGTGGACCAGCCAGCGCAAGGCAAAGTAGATATTGTCGATGGTAAACTGGTGTATACACCGAATGCGGGAGCTAAAGGTACAGATACCATTACTTACCAAGTCAAAGACAAGAATGGCAACGTATCCAATGAAGCTACTGTGACCATTGCGATCAATGAGCCGCCTGTTGCAGGTGACGATTATGGTAAAACTAAGCAAGGCGTACCGACAACAATTGATGTTTTGGCTAACGATAAAGATCCTGATGGGGAATTGGATAAATCGACTCTGCATATTGAAAAGAACGGAAGCAAAGGTACTGCTACGTTCGATGTGGATGGTAAATTGATTTATACACCAAAACCAGGTGCAACAGGTCAAGATACCATTACGTATACCGTGAAAGATAAAGATGGCAGTATCTCGAATACCGCTACCATCACAATTGATATTGTGCCAACACAGACTACGCCGACAGAAGTTTATGAAAAAGGGTTAAGAACAGATGGCACGGCTGGTGATAAATCGTCTGTGACTGTAAATGGCGTTATCGAGCTATCTAACCCAACGGATAAACCAACAACACCAAGCGATATTAAGATCATCGAGCCGACAACCAAGTTAACTTCTGGTGGTGAACCCATTAAATGGGAGCCTTCGGATAACGGTTTTGTGGGTAAAACGCCAGATGGGAAAGAGGTTATTTCTGTCAAAGTCACTGATACCCCAACAGCAGATGGCAACACAAAAGTTAACTATGAAGTTAACCTAAAAGGTCTTGTTGACCACCCAGCGGGTAAAGATTCTCTGAATATTGAGTTTGGTGTTAACAATGGCACAGATGAAGTGAAAACAGAAATCGTGGTGCATGATGATAAGCCAAGTGCCGCGGATGTTGAATTATCAGTAGAGCCGCCAGCAGACAACACTTTTTACGCCAACTTAATTATCTCATTAGACTTATCCAGCAGTATGGGAAGGGATGATAGTGGGATTCAAGGTGGCAATACTCATTCAGGCATGAAAACGCGATATGACGCAGCATTAGACTCAATTGAAAGTGTACTTAATAGCTATGAAGAAAGGTTAAATAGTGCTGATGCGGGAGAAGTTCGCGTGAGTATGAATGGCTTTGCGAAACAAGCGTCAGCAATTGGCGCCATTAAAGGGTATCCAATGGATCAACCTTATTGGTGTTCAATCGCGGATGCGAGAAAAATTGTTGAAGGATTGCGTGGTTATCAAGAGTTACGCCCTGACCATCAAGTTATTGGGGTAGATACGAACTATGATGCTGCTTTGCAACAAATTATTAGTATTTTCCAAAAACCATCCAGCAGTGGAATGGAGCCGCTGGATGCTAAGAATATCAGTGGGAAATTGGATAACACATTGTTTGTAATCACTGATGGTATTCCAAACTTTGGTAACCAAGAAGGTAGTCAAGATCCTTTGGTGGGCAATGGCATTGCACCAACATCGCCAAATGGTTTTATTCCCGGTAGCCCTAATTCTGATATTGGTGAAGATAGCTGGAAAGCTTTCTTAACTGAAAAAGGAATTCGTTCAGTTGCGATTGGTATTGGTCAGGATATGCTCAATAGCTCCAATGGTAAAACGGGCGAAGAGTTTATTAAGCCTATCGCTTTTGATGGTCAAAAAGGCAAAGATAATGATGGTAGTGATGTTATCGTCTTGAAAGATATGAGTTCGTTATCAAACATATTAGAAAAATATGTTCCTAGCGAAAACACGATTGAAAGTAGTTTCTCCAAAAATAGTCGGGATGAAAAAACCTTAAGCTTTGGTGCCGATGGCATGAAATCAATCAGTATTGAAGTGGATGGTAATACCTACAAATATGATCCAAAAACTAATTCTATTACCTCTGATGGTAAAGATAAGAGTATTTGGGCAGATTTCGGTGGCGGTGAAGTCGCCATTAAAACTGAAGCAGGCGGCTTACTCTCTATCTCGTTAGGTGATAAAAACTTTGGTCAATTAACCTACCGTCCCGGGACAACACGTCCAGTTGGAATGGAAAAAGAGACCTTCACACTGACACTAACGGATAACGATGGAACCAATGGTAAATCATCAATTTCAGTGGATATCAGTAAGTTAAAAGAATCTGGTCATACAGGTTTAAATGATGCTGATTTAACGGCACTGAAATTGTTCTCACCAGAAAGTGCAATGGAGTTATCTGGGGGGGATCATGATGTCAATGCAACATCCAGCCACTCTATTGGTTTCATGCATTCATCATTAGATGCATTACAAGAAACTCAAAACGCCATTATTTAAGACTATTTATTGAGGGTTGCTCATCAGTAGCCCTCAATATTTTACGTCGCCAACCCCTGTTTTATTACTTTGCGCCAAATTTATGAAATCTATGATTAATGGCATCTTAGCGTTAGTTTTTGTGAAGATGCTTTCTCTTTCTGCTGTGGCAGATGTAGTTGAATTAAAAAATCTATTAAAAGATTCACTCGATAGTGCCCCAGAAGTTCAAGAGGCTTATGCCAATTATCAAGCGGCGCAGAGCAACGTTAGTGCAGCGGAAGCTGGGCATTATCCTGTTGTCAGTTTAATGGGAACTCAGCCTCTTGCGCAGCAACACAAATATGAAAGTAACGCGATGGAATCGGGGTTTCACCTCGGTACCAAAGCGACCATGAATATTTATTCTTGGGGGGGGGGATTGAAGCGGGTGTCGACCGCGAACAGTCCAAGCAAAGTTACTACGAAAACCAATATATTCTTTCTCAAGAAGATATCAGTGTGCGCATTAGTCAGCTTTATTTACAGGTTTTGCGCCACAAAGAAACCCTTGATGTTATTGATGAAAACCTCGTTCGTCATCACCAAATTGCAAAGCAGCTGACCACCATCGCCCAACATGATTCGGGGCGAATGAGTGAGCTAACACAAGTGAAAGCGCGCACCTTAAAAGTGGAAATGAGCCGCGCCGAAACAGAAAGAAACCTGAATTTAGCCCTGAGCCAATTATCGATTTTGACTCAGCGCCAGCTCACTGTAGACCAATTTGTTGATCCCTTCAGGTCGACAACGAGTGGTGTAATTCTGGCGAGATTCCAAGATGATAACTTAGAGAATAATCCAAGCTATAAAGCCCAAGTAGCGGATGCTCAAAGTCTCGATGCAGACGTTAAAGTTGCGAGTGCGATGAGAAAGCCAGCATTGAATTTAGAAGTCAGTGCCACCCCCGATAACAGTGAAGTATTTTTACGGGTCTCTTGGAATATTTTCGACCAAGCCAGCGATTACAGCCAAGCACAAAAAGAATATGCCTTATCGGCAGCGAATGAGCGTATTAAGAAGACATTCCGTGAAATTAAAGAAATGAGTCAATCTGCGGCGATCAATATGGCGCAAAGTGAAAAGCAAGGAAACATAGCAAAAGCCTATATCGCAGAACAAAAAGTGGTGATCAGTAACTATGAAAAGCAATTCACCATCAACCGCCGTACTTTAATTGATTTGCTCGATGCGTATAACGAGCTTGCAAGCATTCAAACCAGCGCCGTTATCTTACAAAACGATTTCCGTGACGCGACACTTAATTACCTCAGCGTGCAGGCGAAAATGTCTGCATGGATGAACCAAGAATTGGCTTCAAGATAAATTATGAATATTATTAATAACCTATCATTAGTCACCCAGCGTTTGGGTTATACCCTTTCACCGGAAATCTTATTAGCACAAACCAAGCGTACTGAGTCGAAGTCTTTCGATTATGCCTCGTTAGTAAATGTGTTGAATTCCCACCAATTTGATAACCAGATCATTGAAATCGATCTGCATAAGATCCCGACGATTGCGGCGCCGTTTCTGGCGCTATTGGCAAATAATGAATCAGTGGTGATCAGCAAAATTGAAGATGGGGAAAATGGGCGTCATTTCGAGATCTTAACGGAAGAAGGCTTACGTCAAACATTAAGCGCGCAAGATCTGGCAGTGAACTACAGCGGCTATAGCTGGTTTATTAAACGTAATATTCGTTCAGAAACCCGTTCGGAAATTGATAAATACGAAACCAGTGGCTTCTGGAAAGTGATTTGGCGCTATAAAAAATATTACTACCAAGTGATCATCGCATCGTTTGTCATCAACTTATTAGCCTTAATTAGTTCCCTGTATGTGATGAATGTGTATGACCGTGTGATCCCAAACCAAGCTTACGAAACCTTATGGGTACTGACCATCGGTGTTGTGCTTGCCATTGGCTTTGAATTTCTCGCCAAAATGCTGCGATCTTACTTATTAGATATCGCAGGAAAAAAAGCGGATATCGTGATCAGCGCCATGCTATTCCATCGCGTGATGGGGATCCGCCTTGATAAGCGCCCAGCGTCATCAGGATCGTATGCCAACAATTTACGTGACTTCGAATCCATTCGTGAATTCATGACCAGCGCGAGCTTATTAGCGCTCGTCGATCTGCCGTTTATTTTGCTGTTTATCGGTGTGATCAGCGTCATTGGTGGATACTTAGCGTTAGTGCCACTGACCATTATTCCGGTTGTGGTGATCGCGGGTCTTTTGATCCAAAAGCCATTAGCAAAAGGGATCAACGCCTCAATGAAAGAAACGTCTCAACGCCAAGGTCTAGCAGTTGAATCCATTGAAGGGATCGAAACCTTAAAGCTGAATAATGCCGTGAATTGGGCACAACAGCGTTGGGAAATGCTTACAGAGAAAACCGCATTTTCATCCATTGCCGTGCGTAACCTGACCAACTTTATGGTCAACTTCAGTGCGGCGATGCAGCAGCTCAATACCGTCGGTTTAGTGTGCTTGGGAACTTACCTGATCCACGCGAATGATGTGAACTCGCGTATTACGATGGGGGCATTGATCGCCAGTGTGATCTTATCCGGTCGAGCATTAGCGCCACTGGGGCAAATTGCAGGGCTGGCAACACGTTTTCAATCAGCGCGTATGGCATTAGCGGGCGTTAAAAATATCTTTAATCGCCCCGTAGAGCGCGAAGATCACAAAAAATACATTTCACCGACTTCTGTTAATGGCGCATTACGACTCACCAATGTGACTTATCAATATAATAAAGATGGGCAGCCAGCATTAAACAACATTAATTTAGAGATTAAAGCGGGCGAGAAAGTCGCGATCCTCGGTAAAATTGGTGGCGGGAAAAGTACATTACTGAAGCTATTGACTGGTCTGTATGAGCAACAGCAAGGAAATATCAGCTTAGATGACCTCGATATTCGCCAAATTGATCCGATTTTCCTCAGAAGCAAAGTTGGCATGCTGGCTCAAAAGCCGCGTTTATTCTTTGGAACCTTACGTGAAAACTTGGATTTGGCTCGCCTTGATGGCTATTCAAGTGATGACGATTTGGTGCGTGCACTTAAGCGTTTCCGGCTTGATAAAATTATTCGCCAGCATCCCGCCGGTTTAGATATGCCTTTGGGGGAGGATGGACTAGGGCTATCGGGTGGACAAAAACAGATGGTAGCACTGGCGCAGTTAACCTTACATAACCCAAATGTGGTGCTGTTGGATGAACCCACCACGGGCATTGATGTGGATACTGAGAAATTGGTTCTGGATGCACTGGAGGCGTGGACTCAGGACAAAACGCTGATTGTCGTGACACATAAATTACCTATTTTACGTTTAGTTGACCGAATTATCGTGATGGACGATGGCAAAATCTTAATAGATGGTCCTAAGCAGAAAGTATTAAAAATGCTAGGACAGTCGGAGCAGCCAGTAGACACTGTTTCTACCGATAAACCTGCGCCACAGCAGGCACCACAAGTACGCGTTGTTTCTCAAGTTAGACATACCGTTACAAAAGAAGAAGAGGCGATTTAAAATGGATCATTATGGTAAAGCGTCTAAACAGCAGCGTACTATTTCTAACGATTTTTCTCATGACTTAGCATCCGTGATGAAAAAAGAACGTAGTAATTTACTGTTTCTGCCTATTATCTTTTTGGCGCTATTGCTGACGATTTTTATCATCTGGGCGTATAACAGTAATTTAGAAGAGATTATTCGCGGGCAGGGAACCATTATCCCCAGTAGCCGTGAGCAAGTCATTCAGAGTATCGACCCAGGTAATATCCAAGAAATGTATGTTAAAGAAGGGGATATTGTTGAAAAAGGGCAAATTTTACTGAAGTTGGATGATGCTCGTAGTCGGGCGTTATTACGTGAAAGCCAAGCTCGAGTACAAAACTTAGAGGCTATCTCAGCGCGTTTGAAAGGGGAATCTCGTAACGAAGAGCCTGATTTTTCAAAGATAGCGGATCAAGAATTAGTGGCGCGCGAACGTAATGCCTACAACGCGAAAAAGACTCAGCGTGACCAAGCAATAGCAGGTTTACGTCAAAGCAAAGGGCTATTGGATCGAGAAATCGCGATCACTAAGCCGTTGGCGAAAGAAGGATTAGTTTCCAATGTGGAGATCCTGCGAATGGAAAGACAATCTGTTGAGTTGGCAACCCAAATCAACGAACGCATGAATAACTATCTGGCGGAAGCTAATGCGGAATTAATCAAAGTCGAGTCGGAGTTGGATCAAGCGGAAGAGAGCATGAGTATGCGTGAAGATCCGGTGGCACGCTCGGAGATCCGCGCCCCCGTTCACGGCATCGTAAAAAATATTAAGATCAATACGATTGGCGGCGTGGTTAACACGGGGCAAGATATTCTTGAAATCATCCCTCTGGATGACAAACTCATGGTCGAAGCGTACATTCGCCCACAAGATGTTGCATTCTTAAGACCGGGTATGCCTGTGGTTGTTAAAGTGACGGCTTATGATTACGCTATTTATGGTGGTTTAAATGGGGTGGTGAAGTTAATCAGCCCAGACACGCTAAGTAATGATACACGTCGCAGTGAGTTAAAGCTCAATCCAGATGAGACCTTCTACCGAATTCTTGTCGAAACAGAGAGCAATTATTTGTTAGACAAAAATAACCAGAAAATGGAAATAATTCCGGGTATGGTGGCATCAGTAGATATTAAAACAGGCGAAAAAAGTGTGTTTGATTATCTTATTAAGCCAATCACGCGTATGAAACAGGCAATGACAGAACGTTAATCATCCTCTAAATGCCGTGATATAAAAATGAGGGCGCTAATGTTAGCGCCCTTGTTGTTTTGTGTGGGTTTTCCCGTCAAAAATTTGCCAAATATCACTAATATTGAGGCTAATTACTCAAGAAGCATAAATCACCTTGATCCTAAGTGGTGAACTCAGGTTTAATAAGGTCAGGCAATTGCGCAAAACGAAGAACCCAAAGGGATATTTTGCGCAATGGAAAGGATTCAGCTTGACGGTTGCGATAAAGATCCGCAGTCTGCTGTCAGATTGTTTCAAATAATTGCTGTATGGATGAAATTGCGTTAGTTTCGTAGAGTCTCAT
Source organism: Providencia sp. PROV033 (assembly GCF_028484855.1). Taxonomy (NCBI): domain Bacteria; kingdom Pseudomonadati; phylum Pseudomonadota; class Gammaproteobacteria; order Enterobacterales; family Morganellaceae; genus Providencia; species Providencia sp. PROV033. Next base: position 8,974 of record NZ_JAMPSW010000057.1, read on the forward strand.
CGCCAAACTTCAAGTTGTGGGTAGGTTTAATAAGCGCTTATGCACCTGCGGCTCGAATTATTGAGGCTAACTCTATAAACCGCAATGATTCTCTATTGCGTTGTGAATATTGGTTTAAGTACGTTCTATCCTACTTGGAGTATACTAATGACGACTCGTAAAACCCTTGCTAATGCTATCCGCTTTCTGAGTATGGATGCGGTTCAAAAAGCAAAATCAGGGCACCCTGGCGCACCAATGGGCATGGCTGATATCGCTGAAGTTCTTTGGCGCAACCATATGAATCATAACCCAGCAGATCCACATTGGGCTAACCGTGACCGCTTTGTACTGTCTAACGGTCATGGCTCAATGCTGATTTATAGCTTGCTGCATCTGACTGGTTATGACTTATCTATTGATGAGTTAAAGAACTTCCGTCAATTGCATTCTAAAACCCCAGGTCACCCAGAATATGGTTATACGCCAGGTGTTGAAACTACCACGGGTCCTTTAGGTCAAGGTATTGCAAACGCTGTGGGCTTTGCAATTGCTGAACGTACTTTAGCGGCGCAATTTAACCGTCCAGGTCATGATGTCGTCGACCACCACACCTACGTGTTCATGGGTGATGGCTGTATGATGGAAGGTATTTCCCACGAAGTATGTTCATTAGCAGGTACACTGAAGTTAAATAAACTGGTCGCATTCTATGATGACAACGGCATCTCTATCGATGGTGAAGTTGAAGGCTGGTTTACTGATGATACTGCAGCGCGTTTCGAAGCATACGGCTGGCATGTTATTCGTGACATTAACGGTCACGATGCAGACCAAATCAATGCGGCAGTGAACGAAGCACACAAACAGTCAGACAAACCAACCCTGATTATGTGCAAAACCGTTATCGGTTTCGGTTCACCAAACAAAGCCGGTACTGAAGCAGTTCACGGCGCACCTTTAGGTGATGCAGAGATTGCAGCAACACGTGAAGCGCTGGGCTGGAACTACGGTCCATTCGAAATCCCAGCGGATATCTACCAAGCTTGGGATGCACGTGAAGCTGGTAAAGAAAAACAACATTCTTGGAATGAAAAATTCGCAGCATACGCGAAAGCGTATCCTGAATTAGCGAAAGAATTCGAACGCCGTATGGCGGGTGAATTACCGGCTAACTTTGATGCTGAAGCGAAAAAATTCATCGACAATCTGCAACAAAATCCAGCTAATATTGCAAGCCGTAAAGCGTCTCAAAACGCATTAGAAGCGTTTGGTAAGGTATTACCAGAATTTCTGGGCGGTTCTGCGGATTTAGCACCAAGTAACTTAACCATGTGGTCAGGTTCTAAACCACTGAACGAAGACAAAGCGGGTAACTACATCCATTACGGTGTACGTGAATTCGGTATGTCTGCGATCATGAACGGTATCGCTCTACATGGCGGTTTCGTGCCTTATGGCGCAACATTCTTAATGTTCGTTGAATATGCACGTAACGCGGTACGTATGGCAGCGTTGATGAAAATTCGTAGCATCTTCGTTTACACCCATGACTCAATCGGTCTGGGTGAAGATGGTCCAACTCACCAACCAGTAGAACAACTGGCAAGTTTACGTGTGACACCAAACATGAGCACATGGCGTCCATGTGACCAAGTTGAATCTGCGGTAGCTTGGAAATATGCGATTGAGCGTAAAGATGGTCCAAGCGCACTGATTTTCTCTCGTCAAAACTTGGAACAGCAACCTCGTACCGCTGAGCAATTAGCGAATATCGAGAAAGGGGCTTATATCCTGAAAGATTGCGCAGGTACACCTGAGCTAATCTTTATTGCAACGGGTTCTGAAGTTGAGTTAGCAGTGAAAGCAGCGGATCAACTGACTGCAGAAGGACGTAAAGTTCGTGTGGTCTCTATGCCATCAACGGATGCATTCGACAAACAAGACGCGGCTTACCGTGAATCTGTTCTGCCTTCAAGCGTGAGCGCTCGTGTTGCGATTGAAGCGGGCATTGCGGACTACTGGTTCAAATACACGGGTCTGAATGGCGCTATCATTGGTATGCATTCATTCGGTGAATCAGCTCCAGCTGACGTGTTGTTCAAAGAATTCGGTATTACGGTTGAAAATGCAGTGAATGCAGCGAAATCTCTACTGAAATAATTCATAAGATGCACCGCGGTTAAACGCGGACATCCGAAAGTGAATGAATGTAATTTACGCCTCAATATCAAGTTTGGTATTGGGGCGTTGTTTTTTTGTGCACCCTTTCTTGTTTTTCTATTGCGTTCTATAAATATATCCCTTAATCTAAAACTTGATTAGCTGAACCGTTTCAGTTTCGTTTGAGAAAATGTAAATAAATTTTAAAAATGTCGAGTGAAGCACACTTTTGATGTTTGACAGCTAAAATGAGCAGTAGAGTTGGTGGTAGTCAGTTATCCTTAGCAACCGTGTGATTTTGCTCAGATACAAGGTGTAGAATGGCAATCAGGGTAGCAATAAACGGCTTCGGTCGTATTGGTCGAAGTGTCCTTAGAGCACTATATGAATCAGGTCGTCGGGCAGAAATTGTCGTTGTGGCGATCAATGAATTAGCTGAACCGGAAGGTATTGCTCATTTGCTGAAGTATGATTCAAGTCACGGACGCTTTGCATGGGATGTCCGCCTCAATGGCGATCTGCTACAAGTTGGGGATGACAATATGCGTCTTTTCCATCAAGCGGATATCAGCAAGCTACCTTGGAAAGAATTAGGTGTGGATGTGGTATTAGATTGCACAGGCGTTTACGGCTCTCGCGAAGATGGCATTAAGCATCTGGAAGCTGGCGCAAAAAAAGTGCTCTTTGCGCATCCGGGAACCGATGATCTTGATGCAACCATTGTGTATGGTGTGAATCATGACAGCCTACAAGGAAGCGATACCATCGTTTCCAATGCATCTTGTACGACCAACTGTATTATTCCTGTCATCAAAGTTTTAGATGATGCTTTTGGTATAGAGTCGGGCACCGTCACTACCATTCATGCATCCATGAATGATCAGCCTGTGATTGATGCCTACCATAAAGATTTGCGCAGAACCCGTTCCGCTAGCCAATCGATTATTCCCGTTGATACGAAGCTGGCAGCAGGGATCACTCGAATTTTCCCAAAATTTCAAGGGAGTTTCGAAGCGATTTCGGTACGTGTTCCTACGACCAATGTCACTGCCATTGATTTAAGCGTGACTGTCGATGCGGGTGTTTGCGTTGATAAAGTTAACAAGCTACTACAGAGCGCCGCGCACGGGCATTTTCGTGGTATAGTAGACTATACTGAATTACCGTTAGTCTCGATGGATTTTAATCATGATCCACATAGCGCTATCATTGATGGCACGCAAACACGCGTTAGCGGTAAAAATTTGATCAAAACTCTCGTTTGGTGTGATAACGAATGGGGGTTTGCTAACCGGATGCTAGATACAACCCTAGCGATGGCAGCAACAGGTTTAAACTAATTGGCGTCTGACAGACAGCAGGGCACAATAACCCAATACGTTATTTATTGCCCGGCCCAGTCGCTAATGAAAACTTTATAGAGAATCAACAAGAGGATTCACCATGTCTGTAATTAAGATGACCGATTTGGACTTAGCGGGTAAACGCGTTTTCATTCGTTCGGACCTAAACGTTCCTGTTAAAGATGGTAAAGTTACTTCAGACGCACGTATTCGTGCTTCATTACCAACAATTGAATTAGCGCTGAAACAAGGTGCTAAAGTCATGGTTACTTCCCACCTAGGTCGCCCGACTGAAGGTGAGTACAACGAAGAGTTTTCACTGCAACCTGTTGTTGACTATCTGGCCGCTAAATTAGATAACCCAGTTCGTTTAGTTAAAGACTACTTGAATGGCGTGGATATCGCTGAAGGCGAATTAGTTGTTCTGGAAAACGTGCGTTTTAACAAAGGCGAAAAGAAAGACGACGAAACACTGTCTAAACAGTATGCTGCACTGTGTGATGTGTATGTGATGGATGCGTTCGGTACTGCTCATCGTGCTCAAGCATCAACTCACGGTGTCGCAAAATTCTCTCCAGTTGCGTGTGCGGGCCCGCTGTTAAGCAATGAATTAGATGCATTAGGCAAAGCGCTAGGTAATCCAGCACGCCCAATGGTTGCTATCGTAGGCGGTTCTAAAGTTTCGACTAAACTGACTGTATTAGATTCCCTGTCTAAAATTGCTGACCAACTGATTGTTGGTGGTGGCATCGCCAATACGTTCATCGCTGCGGAAGGCAACAATGTGGGACGCTCTTTATATGAAGCAGACCTGATCCCAGAAGCGAAAAAATTACTGGCTAACTGCCAAATCCCAGTGCCAACTGATGTTCGCGTGGCTACCGAGTTCTCAGAAACTGCTGAAGCAACACTGAAAGCAAGTAACGCTATCAAAGATGATGAGCAAATTCTGGACTTAGGTGATGAATCCGCAGAACGTCTGGCTGAAATTCTGAAAAATGCGAAAACCATTCTTTGGAACGGCCCTGTGGGCGTATTCGAATTCCCTAACTTCCGTAAGGGAACAGAAATCGTTGCTCGTGCTATCGCAGACAGCGACGCTTTCTCAATCGCTGGTGGTGGTGACACCCTAGCGGCGATCGATTTATTCGGTATCGCTGATAAGATTTCATACATCTCTACGGGTGGCGGTGCTTTCCTTGAATTCGTTGAAGGTAAAAAGCTCCCAGCCGTTGTAATGCTAGAAGAACGTGCTAAAGCGTAATTAATTTGTTCATACACAACAGGCAGCGTAGGCTGCCTGTTCACCACAGGACCTTTTCACATGTCTAAAATTTTTGATTTTGTTAAACCAGGTGTTATCACTGGTGATGATGTACAGAAAGTTTTCGCGGTTGCCAAAGAAAATAACTTTGCATTGCCAGCTGTGAACTGTGTTGGTACTGATTCAATTAACGCCGTACTTGAAGCGGCAGCTAAAGTACGCGCTCCGGTTATTGTTCAGTTCTCTAACGGTGGTGCTGCATTTATCGCAGGTAAAGGCCTGAAAGCTGAAGGGCAACAAGCCGCTATCTTAGGTGCCATTTCAGGTGCCCACCATGTACACCAAATGGCAGAACACTACGGTGTGCCAGTGATTCTACATACTGACCACTGTGCGAAGAAATTACTGCCATGGATCGATGGTCTGTTAGATGCAGGTGAAAAACACTACGCGAAAACTGGCAAACCACTGTTCTCTTCTCACATGATTGATCTGTCAGAAGAATCTCTGGAAGAAAACATTGCAATCTGTTCTAAATATTTAGAGCGCATGGCGAAAATCGACATGACTCTGGAAATCGAATTAGGTTGTACTGGTGGTGAAGAAGACGGTGTTGATAACACTGGCATGGACAGCTCAGCGCTGTACACCCAACCAGAAGACGTGGCTTACGCTTACGAAAAACTGAACGCTATCAGCCCACGTTTCACTATCGCAGCTTCTTTTGGTAACGTACACGGTGTTTATAAGCCAGGTAACGTACAATTAACGCCAAAAATTCTGCGTAACTCCCAAGACTACGTGTCTGAGAAATTTAACCTGCCACACAACAGCTTAGATTTCGTTTTCCACGGTGGTTCCGGTTCAAGCGCTGCTGAAATCAAAGAAGCAGTAAGCTACGGTGTTATCAAAATGAACATCGATACCGATACTCAGTGGGCAACATGGGATGGTATTTTACAGTATTACAAAGCGAAAGAAGGCTACCTGCAATCTCAGTTAGGTAACCCAGAAGGCGATGATAAGCCAAACAAAAAATACTACGATCCACGTGTGTGGCTGCGTAAAGCACAAGACTCAATGGTTGTTCGTTTAGAGCAAGCATTCAAAGAACTGAACTGTGTAGACGTTCTGTAATTTAAGCGTCGGGCTACAAATAGAAAATCCCTCAGTAAGGCGACTTGCTGGGGGATTTTTTTATGCTTTGAAAAAGATGCTGGGTGTATTTGGTATAAATACAGCGGCATTATAAGTTGATTGTCATGGACTGGTTTCTACGCTCCAAAAAATAATTCAAATCACATTGCAGTACGTTGGCGAAGATACACAATCGAGAAATCGTGAAGTTTTGAGTGCCACGCTCATAGCGAGAGATTTGCTGTTGGCTTAAGCCTGTTTTCTTACCTAAAATGCTCGCGCTCCAGCCTAGCAATAACCGGCGTTTACGAACTTTGGCGCCAATATCAGTGTTTGAGATATGATTATCATAGAGAGCCATATGCTGTCCTCGTTTGTTTTTTATTTCTTCATTATGCAAATGAGAAAATATTGGTGTGAAAGAAAGATTGACCATTAAATAAACTTAATCCGATGATGAAAACACTAAGGCCAATAATAAAAGTGCTAAAACTAAACAATAAAGAAAGATGCTTATTAATATAAAAAATAGACTGCTCTTTGAGTGGGAATGATGCATCTGAAAAAGATAAAAATAATATAATCATTCCCCAATGCAGTATCGACTGTAAAAAAGGGTGCTCTAAGTTACTGTTGATGACAACAGGCGTTAGCGCTAATACCAACGATATTGAGTATCCATTTCCATTTTTTTTATATTTAATGATTGACTGATAAATAACATAAATTCCTCCGGTAATAAGAAATGACATGAAAATAAGATTAATATATCCACCTGTCATCACCCAACGTAAAATTTCATTAAAAACATGGGGCATAATGTAATTATCAGAGCTCAAAAATGGAATTTGATTTGTTTCAAAACTCGCATTCATTATTAACGGTTTTTCCCACATTTCAGTTGGCGGTGAGATAAACAGTGAAATGGAAAATCTCAACATTTGTTTAATATGGAAACGATTAATAATTTCACTATCAATATATTTTGGACATAACTGAATCAAGTAAACACCGATAAACACAGCAATGGCGATGATGAAATAGCTTACACTCACTCTGAGTTTATTCTTCTGGTAAAACAAGCAGATAAAGATAAATGTACATACGGCGAAACTCAATATTATCGTTACGGACTGTAAGATAACGAGCATCATGGTAAAAAGAAAAATGCCAATGCCTAATAGCATCGTGCGGCATTTTTCTTGGAAAATTGATGCTAATTTAAACTGCGATAAAACCATGGTCATTAACGATAATATGCAACTCATTGCCATATTAACCGACAAAACGGTGATTTGCTGGGTCAAGCCGTATGAGCGCATGCCGGTTGCAAAATAAAAAATATTGGTTTCAAAGATATACTGGTAAATAGTAAAAAAACACTGAATTACATTAATAATTATGAAGCAATAAATACAGAAAGATTGAATTAACCATTTCTCTCTTATTTGCAGCCCGACAATGTAGAGTATTACACCAGCACTAATTCCAGACCAATACCAAAATAGGATATTGGTATTTTCTTGTACATAAAAAAGATTAATGCTTAATATCACGAGCCCTAGACAAAAACACATTGCTGGAATCGTAATGAAAATTTTTATTTTTCTATAAAATACAGTAAATGCAATGATAGAAATAATTAATACAATCGCTAACCAGCTAATAATATTCTGTGGCAACGATTGCCGGAGACTCCCTAAATTGTCAATATAAATTATGCTGGCGAGATTCCAAATAATAAAAATACTAATGAATATAGAACGAGAAAGCATAATCATATTATTTTTTACAACATGTTATTATAAATAAGTCGCAATTAACCACGCATTACCGGTATATTTACCTGGTTCAGCATCTAATCCGTAAAGATGACTTTCAATTTGAATATTTTTTACTTTTTCAATGGTGGTTTCGATGGTTTTACCCCGTTGATTGCTCTCTGCATCGTACAGGGATAGCTCGGAATAAATGGTGTTATTGCCTGATTTTAACGGTACCCGCTTTTGAGGATCACTATCTGTTACATAATCTAAGGCGAATTTAACTTTAATCCCCTGACCTCGATCACATTGGTAGGTTGCAGTGCGGGTTTGTTTACCGTCAAATTCAATTGCATTCATCGTGTTATGGTTGATATTTAAGTTATCAATATTGGATTTACAGTTTGATGGGTAGTTAATTATTGATTGAGTTAAATCCAGTTTCACACTTGCTTTATCTGCTGGAACGAACATATCAGGCGTACCTGGATATTGGAACATACGGGTATAGCCTGCAATCATAGCTTGAGGGATAACAACTTTTCCATCTAATGGAATTTCTTTGACATAAATGCGAACTTCAAATGGGAATTGAACAGTAAAAAAGCCTGCGTCTAATGGGCCCATCTCTTCAGAGGAGCATCCTCGACCAGAGATATTTTTCCATCCTTGGGTAATTCCGTTATCAGAGTACAGAGTGAAATAGGTGTTTGAATTTATTTTATAAGCGGTTAGACCTTTAAGACTAAAACCAGCTTCTGGCATATACGCAAATACACGGTGGAAAGCATAGCTCCATGCAAGTCCATTTTGGTAGTTACCTTCCAAGTAGTTAACTTTACAGTACACCGTACCAAAAGGCTGTGAAGTGCTTTCATTAATCACAATACCTTCTTTATTAGGCGGTGCTACTGAGTAATATTTCTCGCCATTACTACCAATTGTTGGGGTGCTTGCTAGTACTGAGTTATTGGAGACTAAGTTCATTTTATAGCCGCCACCACTCGATGAATAGCGGATTAACCCATGGGAAACTTGGCTGTATAAAAACAATGACATAACCATTGCCATTAATGAAATTTTCGATGTTTTTTTCATTGTCATTACCTAGCTTTAAAGATAATCAATCATAACTGACAGTGCCGCACTAAATGGACCCACTTCAAGGGTTTCTGGTAACTGATTCGTTACTAATTGTGACTGTAAGGTCAACGTGGCGGTATCACCACTGATGGATGGGAAAATGGGTTCCCATTTCAGTAGATTGATAGCGGTGTTTCTGTTGGCTTGGGAAAAACGGATCCCTAAGCCTTGAATGGTCGTGCTCAATACTGTTTCGTTATTTATCGTGAGGGTAGAGCCTTCTTTCGGAGATAAATAAACGCGTAAATTTTTTCTGAGATCGCACTGTTTAATTAAGATCCCAAAAGATTGTTTTTCTTCTGTTAAGCGATCTAAAGCGACATTTTGAAAATTGACGTATAGCTCTTTATCACCGTTTTCATTCGTGATGACACAAGATGGGCGTACCAACGTGGTTTCTAACGTAATTAAAATATCGGCATATGAAAAGTGACTCACGAGCAGGCAAATAGCGCCTAAAAAATGGGATATTTTCATCATCATTCTCCTACTGGTAGTCCAGATTAAACGTGACCAAAGATGAGAAACTTCCTGTCTTAAGACGCCCACTAAATGGTTTCTGTGCATAGACTCCGAATAGCAAAGGGTTAATGGATCCTTTGCCTGTTTCCGTCACCGAGCTGACATCAATTTGCGTATTAAACTTCAGTGGCTGACCATTTTTTCCATCAGTTAAGGCTAATAGCACATTGGACTCACCAGTGGTTTTTAAATAGGTGATGCCATTGTGAGTTTCCGTATCTTGAGTATTTAGCGTAATTTTGATGGTCTTATTTAATGCCGCGGTTGAGCAATCGACGATATCCAACTGAAAAGGTTGAATATCAGAACGGCCTTGATTTTCAAGTTCAGAAAATCGTAAGCCAGATAAGTAGACCTTTTTCTTCGTATCGTCATCGGACAGGCGGCAACCAAGAGGCACGAGAGTTCCTTCAAAATAGACGGATAAGCTATTCGCCAAACTGCCATAGCTGGTCAATAGCAAAGTGCTAAAACTGACCATGAGCGCGAATGTTTTAGTCATAAATCATCTCCAAACGGCGAGCCGAATTTTCGGCGGGGAGTAAAAATGTCAGGCTCTTATTCGCTGGTGGTTTTGAAACAACATACTGCTGACCCGAAAATTTCAACGTGAATGGTGACCAAGCTTGGTTATAGGAACTGGTGATACAGTGGGCATAACTCACATTAAATTGATAAGCTGGTTCATTGATATGATTGACCGCTCGAGTCATTGTCACCTTGGGTTGGCATGGCGTTATGACAAAACGTGCATTGACATAAATAGTGCCAGTTGTTTGCAATGAATCGTTTTGCGATGGCGTTGCCGCCAAGGCGGGTATTGCAAACATGAGCGATAACCCAAAGTGATATAGTTTCATGTTGATATTCCTGTTTATTTGGTTTGCGCTATTCCGTTACTGTGCATTGCGATGCTTGGCACTTAAATGCCAGCGAAGGTTTTCCACCATAGTCATTGATATAGGTCAGATATGGTGTTGCAAACTTCGCGGATTTTAAGTTGTGGGTTGATTTTGGTGGCACCATGACGGCATCAAAATCACTTTGCTCTGACAGCTTTTGGCTATTACCAATACCAATAATGGTCAGATAAAATCCCGTAGGGTTATTCAGCTGATAACCATTGGCTGTCGGGGTTAATGTGATTTGTTTTGCCCACTCTTTTTTACTATCAGCCACAATCGCTTCAGGGCGATAGAACAACTTTACACGGCTTTGCAGTGCAATTTGTAAAACACCAGCTTCTGTCGATTTTGGTGGAATTTCACGCAAGTTATAATAAAACAGAGATTCTCTGTCTTGAGGTAACTTATTGATATCTGGTGCAGCACTTAAACGCACTAAGCTGGTGGATTTTGGCTCCATACGCTGAATGGGTGGAGTTGCAATAATCGGACCCGCTTCTAATTTTTTCTCAGCGGCATCTTCTAACCATGATTGGGCTAAGTAAGGCAACTCTGGATTGTCATTGCGGATGGTGATGTTAATAGACTGTTGGTCGCCATCAAAAATAATACGAGTACGGTCAAGCGTAACGGCGGCGTAAGTGGCGCCCATTGCACCCATGGTCGTCAATAAGACACTGGTGCGAATTAAATTAAAGATATTTGATTTCATTTAAATTTTTTCCTAATGACAAATTAATACAGGGTAGCTATCCGCACCATTTTTAAATTCAGTTACTCTGGCGCTGCATTGCAATTTATTTCCCCAGTAGAGATCGAGTAGGTCATTCGGCATGACACCAACAATCCATGTGATCCCTTGTTCACCCACAATACCGAGCTCAACGTTGTTTTTATTACGGACGCTGGCACCGAAAGGTGGATAAGTGCCGTCCGTAAGTTTTAAACGGGCAAAGGTTTTTTCTCCTTGAATCACGTTAAGACTGCGATAACCAATGGCTCCACGGGTTAATGTGGCTTCAGTGACACTTTCCAATGCTTCAATGTTATTCGGTAATTTACTGGTGTTAATCGATGCCGTTGTTTTTCGATAGCTACTTACGTTAGGGATGACCGTTAACCCAAAGCGGTTAGTTTGATAAACCCCGCCATTTAATGGCACGTTGCTGGCGCCTGGTGTTTCAACGACTAAGCGAGTTCCACCATAGGCTGCCTGATGCATTGCAATACCGTCTTTAACCAACGTGATCCCACCGTTAATTGACCCACCAATGGTGTGGTATTGGTTCGGTACATAGCTGGCATTAGCGGATAGTGACGCCGTTGGGAAATTCTGGCTCAAGTAACCGCTGAAACTGGTTTGTGAATCCTGAAATTGTCCCGTTTGATAACCTACGTTGAGGTTATAGCTGCGTTGGTCGCTGTAGCCGCTATATCCCACATTATGGGTTGATGAACGACGTCCACTCTGGTCTTTTGTGTAGCCTTCAGAGAAACTAAAACTACTCCCCATCGTAAACGGAACTGTGACGTACAAATTAATCGCATCATCTTGATATCCAGATCTTTTGGATCGAGTCGCTGATGCAGTTAGGCTGATATTTTTTAACCCTAAAGCGACAATATTGAATGCGGTGTTAATGTAAGCCCCAAATTGCTCTTCGGCTTGGCTATTCCAATAAGTGTTGTACTGGTAGTTTCCACCCAGCGAGAACGAGTCAAAATATTTATTAATATTGACCTGATAGCTCTCTTTATGGGCTTGGGTTTCTGTCCCTGTGCGACGTTCATCCAATGTTTGTTGCAAAGAACGATAGGTTTCATCCGAGAATCGATATCCGGCGAAGGTGATATCCGTCCTCGCTTCATCAAACGATTTTGAATAACTTAAGCGATAGCTGCGCCCTGTCAGGGTGTTGTCCAGTAATTTCGCGTGGGATTGTGTCACGTCAAATGACAGGCTCCCGAAGGTAAATAAGTCTCGCCCAAAACCCGCAGAAAAAGCTTGGTAGTTTTTCGATAAAATCGAGCCACCGTAGATAGACCAAATGTTGTTAAGCCCATATGACAGCTCGCCTGATGCGGTCATATCCCCTTCAAGATGGCGACCATCGTAACGTGGTTTACCCGCTGCAAATTTGTAGCGAATTTGTCCCGGACGCGTTAAGTAGGGGAGCGCTGCCGTGGTGACGCTGAACTTTTGTTCTTCGCCATTTTCTTCACGCACAGTGACATCCAAGGTTCCACGGATTGAGCTATCCAACGTTTGGATCTGGAACGGTCCCGCAGGAACTGTGGTTTCTAACACGATACGATCATGGCTTTTAACGATGACCGTGGCGTTAGTTTGTGCTATCCCAATAATTTCAGGCGCATACCCCGTCAGTTTGGGTGGTAGCATATTTTCGTCGGTTTCTAATGACAAACCGGTAAACTGCCAAGAATCAAAAATTGCGGAATAGAAATAGTTTTCCCCTAACGTCAGAACCGAGGCAATATTAGCTAATGAACGATAAGCATATAAACGGCTGAATATGGCATCGCTATATTCATTGTTATAATTACCAGAGGATTTACGGTAGTTTGCTTGGTAGTCACCACGTAAACGCCACGCGCCAAGGTTCAATCCTGTGGTTCCGTTCGCCGATAAATATGACTCTTTGGTTCCGCTATCTCGACGGCTGAATGAGCCCGTTAAGGTATAGTCGAGTAAAAAACCATTAATACCTTCTTCCCAGCGAGAAGGTGGCACCCAGCTCGGGTCGGTATATTCTAAATAACTTTGTGGGATCAGAATTGACAATGTTAACGTCGATAAGTCCACACTCAGCGTACTACCTTCAAGAGCAGATAAATCCATACACTGATCGTTATCACGATATTTAACTAAACGAATCGCTTCAGGTTTTAAGCCAAGTTGATCTGTAATTACTGCTGGAATACATATGACACTAAATAATGAATCTTCAGAAGACGTAGGCGCACCAATAGTAATATCACGCGCGTTACCCAAACGTTCGTTATTGACTTTAATCGTTAAGTGATAATTTCCAGGCATAATAAATCCGGCCTGTGAAAACTGGCTAAAGTCAATATTCTGAGTATCTTTGGTATCGAGCATATCTGTATTAAATTCAACAGAAAAAGCGACAGTAGGAATACTGGATAAACAAGATATAATAATTAACTGGTGAAAAATATTAAATTTAGCCATAGTGTTCTTATCATATAAAATAATTTAGAATATTTATTAGTCGTAACTTACATTGAATTTTATCGTGGCAAAGTAATTCCCTGGTACAATTTCATTGTTAAGGGTGTCAATTTCTGTTTCATATTTCAAAAAGCTGACTTTCGTTTTACTATCAAAGTAAATTGCGCTATTTGAAATAGAATACGATTTATTCGGAGTGACTAAGTTATTGTTGGTGTCATAAATGTAAACAACGACGCCATCCGTGGGACCAGAAAGTTTAACTGCATTGTTATATAGATCGTTATTGGCAAAGAACTTGATTTTTATTCCTTTTCTATTATCTTTGTCGTATTCACTAATACAGTTGTTTAATTTAATGTTAAATGACTTCCTGTTATTATTTTTAGCTTCTTCTGTGTTGATATTTTTTTTAGAAACAAAATCATAATTAATATATTGATATTGGCTGTCTGTTTCTATTGAGCAGGGAGCGGCAACAATATATCCACGCATTACCGTTTCACCACGAATACCACCATCAACCGTGTATTCAGCATTAGAAATAAAAGGTGTTAATAATAATATTGACCATAAAAAAGATAAATTTCGCATAATGAACCTTTTTATTGGGAGGGTTTCCCCTCCCATAAAAATTACTCGTAAGTGATTTTGAAATCAGCGATAGAGTTAAATTCACCTTCAGTTACTGGCGTTGCAGCATCAACACGTTTTGCTAATGCAGTAAATTCCAGAACGTTTTCACCTTGTCTATTACGAATTTGGTTCAGAATAGATTTAGCTTCGTCGAATTTAAAGTCTTTAATCTGAATACCAACGTTAGTAGCAGTACCCGTTACGCCTAAGAATTCTTTATTTGTACCGACGTAGTTTTTACCACCAAAAGTAATTTTGATGTCTTTAACCGCAACCCATTTACCTTCAGTATCTTTACTGAATTCGTCGAAGTTACATTCTTTTAATTTGATTGCGATATTTTTTTCTGCTGCATTACCTGCTTCTAAAGAAGCACGTGAAAGTTGACCAAAAGGAACTTCTTGTTTGGTGCTTTCAGATTCGATATTACATGGAGAGTTAATAACTTGACCGCTGAAATGTAATTCACCCGTGTTACCGCTAGCTAAAACTGAAGCAGACAGAGTAGAAGCTGCAAATAAAACAGCAACAGATAATTTATTCAATTTCATATTATAGATCCTTAAAGATAAGTAATTGTCAGTCCCTAAAAAGCCTAAGCAAGTGAATGTTTCAACTTAGGATTGAAGACTTCATTTTTAAACGTACTTGGTATTTAAAAGTACTAAACGTTAAATCATTCCCTGAAGTGTTGAATGCAATTTGCCTTATGTATCCATCCGTAGGCTTTTTGTGTAAGTCATTTCGACGAAAACAAGTTTATCCATTAGAGGAGTTTTTTGAAATAAAGTGTTGATATTTTAATAAAGTAAAATATTTAATTCTAATATTAATGTTTTTAACGTTGCTTTTAATGTTTTAATTTCAATATCGTATGGCGATGAATGTTTAATGACTTTTGCTTTAAGGTAAATTAACAAATAAATTTTAAGTTATAAAAAAACAGAGCATCGAATGTCATAATCCGATGCTCTGTTTTTGTAGTTATTGCAATGTTATTGGGAAATTACTGAGATAGGTCAAATCGTACAAATAAAAAGAGGGGAGAAATTTTCTTCAAAAATATAATTTTTATCACTTAAACGTTTTATTTTTACAAAATAAATTTGGTCTTGCTGTGGAATTCCACGTATTTTGATTTTATCTTGGGCCTGGTCACTGGGATCAATGAAAATATTTTCAACGCGTGAAAAAAAATGCCCTCCTTGAAAGACATATTTCATATAAAACTTACGAGAGATTGCATAATTTTTTCCATTACTACTAATTGTTCCATTCATTATAAAAGTATGGTGATCAGGATCATGCTCATTTGGGATAATACTTAATAGGTAGTAACCTTTTAAATCTGAACGGTCGTCTGATATGTTAATTTTCAAAGTTGCTCGGCAATTTGGTACGATGGGAGTATGATTTTTATAATAAAAATAACCGCTCATAATGACTAATATAGTTGAAACAATCAGTAACCAAACGGTTCTGACCGATTTCTTATTTGACATAGAAATTCTCACAACTCACAGTTGCACTGTCTTTTGGGGTGGTAGGACAATAAGATAAAAATAAAAAGTTATCATAGAGATTTTTATCGTTAGTGACGATACCCACGTTGTAATAAAACAAGGTCGCTGGTTTTTTACAATCAATATTTAATCGAGTTAGCTGATTTTGTAAGTCAGTAAAATTGATCGTGGTCATATCGGGTTTATGATAGCTATTTATATAGCGTATGCTGCATTGGTCAATACGCCCAACTTCAGGGTATTCAGTGCGCGTAGCAAAAAAATAGCTTTTAAAAAGATACAACAAGCAAAAAATAATAATGACAACTAAGGTAAGCTCAATATAGCGATTATTGAGAATGTAACTCTTTTCCTTTACCGATAGTGATTGTTCTTTTGGGCTGTTTTCTATAATTGAAGGCTGTTCAGATTCCTTAAGTAATATATTGGGTTGCTCTTCTTGGTGGGGTTTTTGATTTAATTTAGTCGAGAGAGACTGTAATTTT
>NZ_JAMPSW010000058.1:0-24874 GCF_028484855.1 Providencia sp. PROV033
TTTCGCAATCCGTGAAGGTGGTCGTACTGTAGGTGCGGGTGTTGTTGCAAGAATCATTGCATAATACCGCTCTTTCTGAATAAGAAAGAACCACAAAAAAAGGGCGTCTTAGGGCGTCCTTTTTGTTTTTATATATCCCTAACTTCCATTCATATTTCTTATTGATTATTTGAATATTGCCACCAATGATAATTGAAATGCTAATCGTTTTCATTTAGACTTACTGTATGTAATTTGTGCAGGTAAATGATCATGTATGTATGCCTTTGTGAAGCGGTCACGGATAAGCAAATCAGAAACGTGGTGTGTAAATATCAAGTCACGTCATTGAAAGGGCTACGTCAAATTTTGCCAGTAGGGCGTGAGTGCGGAAAATGTATCCGACAAACGCGAGAAATTTTACAAGAAGAGCTTTTACATCTAGAAGAGCAGTGTATAGAACACGTCGCGTAACCCTTTCAAATCATCTTCCATCATAGGATCAAATTTCATTGCACAGATTACTGTGTAAATATTATTCATATCATCAATTTCAGTACTACACTTATAGGACTGGAAGCGATGGAGGGTAAAAATGAAAGGCGATAAAAAAATGATAGCCCACTTGAATAAATTGCTGGGCAATGAGCTTGTTGCGATCAACCAATATTTTTTACATGCCAGAATGTTTAAAAATTGGGGACTAACTAAGCTCAATGAGATGGAATACCACGAATCGATTGATGAAATGAAACACGCTGATAAATATATTGAGCGTATTCTATTTCTCGAAGGGCTCCCTAACCTACAAGATTTAGGCAAGCTCAACATCGGAGAAGATGTTGAAGAAATGTTGGTATCAGATTTGAAATTAGAACTGGATGGCGCAAAGAATTTAAAAGATGCAATTAGCTATGCGGATTCAATTCATGACTATGTTAGTCGAGATCTAATGATAGAAATTCTTGCAGATGAAGAAAATCACATAGACTGGATTGAAACCCAACTTGAATTGATTAAGCGTTTAGGCATCCAAAATTATCTTCAAGCCCAAGTTATCGAAGAGTAGTTTTTTGACAAAAATTTATTAGGCCCAATCATGGGCCTTTTTTATATCGACTAAATTTGCACATCAGAAAATTCGCACATATTTTCCCCGATTGCTTGCGTTTCACAATAAATTACGTATAATGCGCGGGCTTACTGATGAGTAAGCCCTAAATTTTAGGACTGAAATCTCAGTATTGAGTCAACGATTTGTTGCTCATTTAGACAATACTCCCGATATGGGGGTTACATCAAGAACGATTACACTCCCCTATCAATCGAAATGGGTGCGAGGAGTAATCATTTACGTTTATAAAATAGTTGGAGCTCTGGTCTCATGCAGAACCAAAGAATCCGTATCCGCCTGAAAGCTTTTGATCATCGTTTAATCGATCAATCAACTGCGGAAATCGTAGAGACTGCTAAGCGCACTGGTGCGCAAGTACGTGGTCCTATCCCGCTGCCGACACGTAAAGAGCGTTTTACCGTTCTGATTTCTCCGCACGTTAACAAAGATGCGCGTGATCAGTACGAAATTCGCACTCACAAACGTCTGGTTGACATCGTTGAGCCAACCGAGAAGACCGTTGATGCTCTGATGCGTCTGGATCTGGCTGCCGGCGTTGACGTGCAGATCAGCCTGGGTTAATCAGGTCGTCGAACGATTGAGAGGTTGAAACAATGATTGGTTTAGTCGGTAAGAAAGTAGGTATGACTCGTATCTTCACTGAAGATGGCGTTTCTATCCCTGTAACTGTTATCGAAATTGAAAATAACCGTGTTACTCAGGTTAAAACTGCAGAAACTGACGGTTACAATGCAATTCAGGTTACTACTGGTAGCAAAAAAGCTAACCGTGTAACTAAGCCTGAAGCAGGTCATTTCGCTAAAGCTGGCGTTGAAGCTGGCCGCATTCTACGTGAATTCCGTACTGAAGAAGGTGCTGAGTTTAACGTAGGTCAAAGCATTAGCGTTGAAATTTTCGCTGACGTTAAAAAAGTCGACGTTACTGGTACATCTAAAGGTAAAGGTTTTGCCGGCACAGTTAAGCGCTGGAATTTCCGTACTCAAGATGCTACTCACGGTAACTCCTTGTCTCACCGTGTTCCGGGTTCTATCGGTCAGAACCAGACTCCGGGCAAAGTGTTCAAAGGCAAGAAAATGGCAGGCCAACTGGGTAATGAACGTGTAACTGTTCAAAGCTTAGATGTAGTACGTGTTGACGCTGAGCGCAACCTGCTGCTGGTCAAAGGTGCTGTTCCAGGAGCAACTGGTAGCAACCTGATCGTAAAACCGGCTGTCAAGGCTTAACGTCGAGGAGATAGGAATGGAATTGGTAATGAAAGACGCGCAAAGCGCGCTGACTGTTTCCGAAACTACCTTCGGGCGTGATTTCAATGAAGCGCTTGTTCACCAAGTAGTTGTTGCGTATGCAGCTGGTGCTCGTCAAGGTACTCGTGCTCAGAAAACTCGTGCTGAAGTTTCTGGTTCTGGTAAAAAACCATGGCGTCAAAAAGGCACAGGCCGTGCACGTTCTGGTTCAATCAAGAGCCCAATCTGGCGCTCTGGTGGTGTTAGCTTCGCAGCTAAACCACAGGACCACAGTCAAAAAGTTAATAAGAAGATGTACCGCGGTGCTCTAAAAAGCATCCTGTCAGAATTGGTACGTCAAGATCGTCTGATCGTTGTCGAAAAGTTCTCTGTAGAAGCACCTAAAACTAAGCTGCTGGCACAGAAACTGAAAGATATGGCTCTGCAAGATGTTCTGATCATCACTGCTGAATTAGATGAAAATCTGTTCTTAGCAGCACGTAACCTGTACAAGGTTGACGTTCGTGATGCAGCAGGTATCGATCCAGTTAGCCTGATTGCTTTCGACAAAGTGGTTATGACTGCTGATGCTGTGAAGCAAGTTGAGGAGATGCTGGCATGATCCGTGAAGAACGTCTGCTACAAGTACTGCGCGCGCCGCATGTATCTGAAAAAGCTTCTACAGCGATGGAAAAAAGCAACACCATCGTTCTCAAAGTTGCAAAAGACGCAACTAAAGCAGAAATCAAAGCTGCTGTACAGAAACTGTTTGAAGTTGAAGTTGAAGGTGTTAACACTTTGCTGGTTAAAGGCAAAACTAAACGCCACGGTCAGCGTTCTGGTCGTCGTAGTGACTGGAAAAAAGCTTACGTTACGCTGAAGGAAGGCCAGAATCTGGACTTCGTTAGCGGCGCAGAGTAAGTCGGAGGAGTAAAGAACAATGGCAGTTGTTAAATGTAAACCTACGTCTCCGGGCCGTCGCCACGTAGTTAAAGTGGTTAACCCTGAGCTGCATAAGGGTAAACCTTATGCTCCGCTGTTAGAAAAAAACAGCAAATCCGGTGGTCGTAACAACAATGGTCGTATCACTACCCGTCATATCGGTGGTGGCCATAAGCAGCATTATCGTTTAGTTGACTTTAAACGCAACAAAGACGGTATCCCTGCAGTTGTTGAACGTTTGGAATATGATCCAAACCGTTCTGCGAACATTGCACTGGTACTATATAAAGACGGTGAACGTCGTTATATTCTTGCGCCAAAAGGCCTGAAAGCTGGTGACCAGATTCAATCTGGCGTTGATTCAGCTATCAAAGCTGGTAACGCACTGCCAATGCGCAACATCCCTGTTGGTTCTACAGTTCATAACATTGAACTGAAACCAGGTAAAGGTGGTCAGTTAGCGCGTTCAGCAGGTACTTACGCTCAAATCGTTGCTCGTGATGGTGCTTATGTCACCCTGCGTCTGCGTTCTGGTGAAATGCGTAAAGTTTTAGCTGATTGCCGTGCAACCTTAGGTGAAGTTGGTAACGCTGAGCATATGTTACGTGTTCTCGGTAAAGCTGGTGCTAGTCGCTGGCGTGGTATTCGCCCTACCGTTCGCGGTACTGCGATGAACCCAGTTGACCATCCACATGGTGGTGGTGAAGGCCGTAACTTTGGTAAACACCCAGTAACACCATGGGGCGTTCAGACCAAAGGTAAGAAAACTCGTAGTAACAAGCGTACTGATCAATTCATCGTACGTCATCGTTCTAAAAAATAATTAGAGGATAAGCCATGCCACGTTCTCTCAAGAAAGGTCCTTTTATTGACCTGCACTTGCTGAAGAAGGTAGAGAAAGCGGTGGAAAGCGGAGACAAGAAGCCTCTCAAGACTTGGTCCCGTCGTTCAACGATCTTTCCTAATATGATCGGATTGACCATCGCTGTCCATAATGGTCGTCAGCATGTTCCAGTATTTGTAACCGACGAAATGGTTGGTCACAAACTGGGTGAATTCGCACCGACTCGCACTTATCGCGGCCACGCGGCAGATAAGAAAGCTAAGAAACGTTAAGGATAGGAGGAAGAGATGGAAACTTTAGCTATGCATCGCCACGCTCGTTCTTCTGCCCAGAAGGTTCGCTTAGTAGCCGACCTGATTCGCGGTAAGAAAGTGTCGCAAGCTCTGGAAATTCTGACCTACACCAACAAGAAAGCTGCTGGTTTAGTGAAGAAAGTACTGGAATCTGCTATTGCTAACGCAGAGCAAAACGATGGCGCTGACATTGATGACCTGAAAGTTGCGAAAATTTTCGTAGACGAAGGTCCAACTATGAAACGCATCATGCCGCGTGCGAAAGGCCGTGCAGATCGTATTCTTAAGCGCACCAGCCACATTACTGTGGTTGTGTCCGATCGCTGAGACTCTGGAGACTAGCAATGGGTCAGAAAGTACATCCTAATGGTATTCGCCTGGGTATTGTCAAACCTTGGAACTCTACTTGGTATGCGAATACTAATGAATTCGCTGACAACCTAGACAGCGACTTTAAAGTACGCCAGTACTTGAATAAAGAATTGGCAAAAGCGTCAATTTCACGCATCGTAATCGAGCGTCCTGCTAAAAGCATCCGTGTGACAATTCACACTGCTCGCCCAGGTATCGTTATCGGTAAGAAAGGTGAAGACGTTGAAAAACTGCGTAAAACAGTAGCGGATATCGCTGGTGTTCCTGCGCAAATCAATATCGCCGAAGTTCGTAAACCAGAACTGGACGCTAAATTAGTTGCTGACAGCATCTCTTCACAGCTGGAACGTCGTGTTATGTTCCGTCGTGCTATGAAGCGTGCAGTACAGAACGCAATGCGTCTGGGCGCTAAAGGTATCAAAGTTGAAGTCAGTGGCCGTTTAGGCGGTGCTGAAATCGCTCGTACCGAGTGGTATCGTGAAGGCCGTGTGCCACTGCACACATTACGTGCTGATATCGATTACAACACTTCAGAAGCGCACACCACTTATGGTGTTCTCGGCGTTAAGGTATGGATCTTCAAAGGTGAGATTCTGGGTGGTATGGCTGCAGTTGAACAAGCTGAGAAACCAGCTGCTCAACCTAAAAAGCAGCAGCGTAAAGGCCGCAAGTAAGGAGCGTCGCTATGTTACAACCAAAGCGTACAAAATTCCGTAAGGTGCACAAAGGCCGCAACCGTGGTCTGGCGCAAGGTACGGATGTTAGCTTCGGCACTTTCGGTCTTAAAGCTGTTGGCCGTGGTCGTCTGACTGCACGTCAGATCGAAGCGGCACGTCGTGCTATGACCCGTGCTGTTAAGCGTCAAGGTAAAATCTGGATTCGTGTATTCCCAGACAAGCCAATCACTGAAAAGCCACTCGAAGTTCGTATGGGTAAAGGTAAAGGTAACGTAGAATATTGGGTTGCCTTAATTCAGCCTGGTAAAGTCCTGTATGAAATGGACGGTGTGCCTGAAGAGCTGGCTCGTGAAGCATTCTCTCTGGCAGCAGCGAAACTGCCTATCAAAACCACCTTTGTAACTAAGACGGTGATGTAATGAAAGCACAAGAGCTGCGCGAAAAAAGCGTAGAAGAGCTGAACGCTGAACTTTTAAACCTGTTACGTGAGCAATTTAACTTACGTATGCAGGCTGCGAGTGGTCAGCTGCAACAGTCTCATCTAATGAAACAAGTGCGTCGTGATATCGCACGCGTGAAGACTTTACTGACTGAGAAGGCAGGTGCGTAATGAACGATAAAATCCGTACTCTGCAAGGTCGTGTAGTTAGTGACAAAATGGAGAAATCTATTGTTGTTGCTATCGAGCGTATGGTGAAACACCCTCTGTATGGTAAATTCATCCGTCGTACGACTAAATTGCACGTACATGACGAGAACAATGAATGTGGAATTGGTGACGTGGTAGAAATCCGCGAAACTCGTCCACTGTCTAAGACTAAGTCTTGGGCCTTAGTTCGCGTTGTAGAAAAAGCTGTTCTGTAATAGAATAGATTTTTCGTGATGAATAAACGGCTCTTTTTGATCGAGCCGTTTATTTTTTCCTGTCCAACACGAAGATGTGGTGTTATAATGCCGCGCCCTCGTAGTATGGGTATATTTGAACGGCCTCTTCATAATGAGGTGGCTCAGTAGTAGTTGACATTTAGCGGAGCACTAAAATGATCCAAGAACAGACTATGCTGAACGTGGCCGACAACTCCGGTGCACGTCGCGTAATGTGTATCAAGGTTCTAGGTGGCTCGCACCGTCGCTATGCACATGTAGGCGACATCATTAAAATTACCGTTAAAGAAGCAATTCCACGCGGTAAAGTTAAAAAGGGTGATGTCCTGAAAGCGGTAGTGGTGCGCACCAAGAAGGGTGTACGTCGCCCTGACGGTTCTGTCATTCGCTTCGATGGTAATGCTTGTGTGTTATTAAACAATAATAGCGAGCAAGTAATCGGTACGCGTATTTTTGGGCCGGTAACTCGTGAACTTCGTAATGAGAAGTTTATGAAAATTATCTCTCTGGCACCTGAAGTACTCTAAGGAGCGAACTATGGCAGCGAAAATCCGTCGTGATGACGAAGTTATCGTGCTAACTGGGAAAGACAAAGGTAAGCGCGGTAAAGTAAAGCAGGTTATTTCTTCTAGTAAAGTTATCGTTGAAGGTATCAATCTGGTTAAAAAACATCAGAAGCCAGTTCCGGCTCTGAACCAACCAGGTGGCATCGTTGAAAAAGAAGCGGCTATTCAAGTTTCTAACGTTGCAATCTTTAACGCGGCAACTGGCAAGGCTGACCGTGTAGGCTTTAGATTCGAAGACGGCAAAAAAGTCCGTTTCTTCAAATCTAACAGTGAAACTATCAAGTAATTTTTGGAGTATACGATGGCGAAACTGCATGATTACTATAAAGACGAAGTAGTTAATAAACTCATGACTGAGTTTAACTACACTTCTGTCATGCAAGTCCCTCGGGTCGAGAAGATCACCCTGAATATGGGTGTTGGTGAAGCGATCGCTGATAAAAAACTGCTGGATAATGCAGCAGCTGACTTAACAGCAATCTCTGGTCAAAAACCATTGATCACCAAAGCACGCAAATCTGTTGCAGGCTTCAAAATCCGTCAGGGCTATCCAATCGGCTGTAAAGTAACTCTGCGTGGCGAACGCATGTGGGCGTTCCTTGAGCGTCTGATTTCTATTGCTGTACCACGTATTCGTGACTTCCGTGGCTTGTCCGCTAAGTCTTTCGATGGTCGCGGTAACTACAGCATGGGTGTACGTGAACAAATCATCTTCCCTGAAATCGATTACGATAAAGTGGATCGTGTACGTGGTTTAGATATTACTATCACCACTACTGCGAAATCTGATGATGAAGGTCGCGCACTGTTAGCAGCGTTCAACTTCCCGTTCCGCAAGTAAGGCAGGTTACTCATGGCTAAGAAATCTATGAAAGCGCGTGATGTTAAGCGTGCTAAATTAGCTGAGAAATTCTTCGCAAAACGCGTAGAACTGAAAGCTATCATCTCTGATGTTAAAGCATCTGATGAAGATCGCTGGGACGCTGTTCTCAAGCTGCAAACACTGCCACGTGATTCAAGTCCTTCTCGTCAGCGTAACCGCTGCCGTCAAACTGGGCGTCCGCATGGTTTCCTGCGGAAATTTGGTCTGAGCCGTATTAAAGTCCGTGAAGCCGCTATGCGCGGTGAAATCCCGGGTCTTAAAAAGGCTAGTTGGTAATTGTCACCATATTGAATCACGGGAGTAAAGACAGATGAGCATGCAAGATCCCATCGCGGATATGCTGACCCGTATCCGTAACGGTCAGGCCGCGAATAAAGTTGCGGTCACCATGCCTTCCTCCAAGCTGAAAGTGGCGATTGCCAAAGTGCTGAAGGAAGAAGGTTATATTGAAGATTTTAAAATTGAAGGCGACATCAAGCCAGAATTGGAACTGACTTTACGTTATTTCCAAGGTAAGGCTGTCGTAGAAAGTATCCAGCGTGTAAGCCGCCCAAGTCTGCGCATCTATAAGAAAAAAGATGAGCTGCCACAAGTTATGGCTGGCTTAGGTATCGCTGTTGTTTCTACCTCTAAAGGTGTCATGACTGATCGTGCAGCTCGCCAAGCTGGTCTTGGTGGCGAGATTCTCTGCTACGTAGCTTAATTCGGGAGGAAAGAATGTCTCGTGTGGCAAAAGCACCCGTCGTCATTCCTGCCGGCGTAGAGGTAAAACTCAACGGTCAGGTTATTTCGATCAAGGGTAAAAACGGCGAGCTTACTCGTACTATCCATAATGCAGTTGAAGTTAAACATGAAGATGGCCACTTAACTTTCGCTCCACGCGAAGGTTTTGCAGATGCATGGGCACAAGCGGGTACTTCTCGCTCTCTGCTGAATGCTATGGTTATCGGTGTTACCGAAGGCTTCACTAAAAAACTTCAACTGGTCGGTGTTGGTTACCGTGCAGCAATCAAAGGCAATGCAGTAAGCTTGTCTTTAGGTTTCTCGCATCCGGTTGAACACGCACTGCCAGCAGGCATTACTGCTGAATGCCCAACACAAACTGAAATCGTACTGAAAGGTGCGGATAAGCAAGTGATTGGTCAAGTTGCAGCAGAACTGCGTGCTTACCGTCGTCCTGAGCCTTATAAAGGTAAAGGTGTTCGTTACGCCGATGAAATCGTGCGTACCAAAGAGGCTAAGAAGAAGTAAGGTAACACTATGGATAAGAAAGCAGCTCGTATCCGTCGTGCGACCCGCGCACGCCGTAAGATCCAAGAATTGGGTGCGACTCGCCTGGTGGTACATCGTACTCCACGCCATATTTATGCGCAGGTTATCGCACCAAACGGTTCTGAAACATTGGTTGCCGCTTCTACTACAGAAAAAGCTATCAATGAACAAGTTAAGTTTACTGGAAACAAAGACGCAGCAGCAGCAGTTGGTAAATTAGTAGCTGAACGCGCACTGGAAAAAGGCATCACTGTTGTTGCTTTTGACCGTTCTGGTTTCCAATATCATGGTAGAGTCCAGGCACTGGCAGATGCTGCCCGTGAAGCTGGCCTTCAGTTCTAAGGTAGAGGTGTAAGATGTCTCACATCGAAAAACAAGCTGGCGAACTGCAGGAAAAGCTGATCGCGGTAAACCGCGTAGCTAAAACCGTTAAAGGTGGCCGTATTTTCAGCTTTACCGCACTGACTGTAGTTGGTGATGGTAACGGTCGCGTTGGTTTTGGTTACGGCAAAGCGCGCGAAGTTCCGGCAGCAATCCAGAAAGCGATGGAAAAAGCCCGTCGCAGTATGAAAACCGTTGCTCTAAACAACGGCACATTATTCCACCCAGTGAAAGGTACACACACCGGTTCTCGCGTGTTTATGCAACCTGCTCACGAAGGTACCGGTATTATTGCCGGTGGTGCAATGCGTGCTGTTTTAGAGGTAGCTGGAGTTCGCAACGTACTGGCTAAAACCTATGGTTCCACAAACCCAATCAACGTGGTTCGTGCAACACTGGATGCTTTAGACAGCATGAAGTCTCCAGAAATGGTCGCAGCTAAGCGTGGAAAATCCGTCGAAGAAATTCTGGGGTAATCAGCCATGGCTAAGACTATTAAAATTACACAAGTTCGCAGTTCAATCGGTCGTCTGCCGAAACATAAGGCAACACTGGTCGGTTTAGGTCTGCGTCGCATTGGTCATACAGTAGAGCGCGAGGATACTCCTGCTGTTCGTGGTATGATCAACTTGGTTTCCTACATGGTTAAAGTTGAGGAGTAAGAGATGCGTTTAAATACTCTGTCTCCGGCTGAAGGTGCCAAGCACGCGCCTAAACGCGTAGGTCGTGGTATCGGTTCTGGTCTGGGTAAAACCGGCGGCCGTGGTCACAAAGGTCAGAAGTCTCGTTCTGGCGGTGGCGTACGTCGTGGTTTCGAAGGTGGCCAGATGCCTTTATACCGTCGTTTACCGAAATTCGGTTTCACTTCACGTAAAGCAATGATTACTGCGGAAATCCGTCTGTCTGATTTTGCTTCCGTTGAAGGCGATGTTATTGATCTGAACGCACTGAAAGCCGCGAACGTTATTGACATCCAGATTGAATACGCAAAAGTTATTTTATCTGGCGAAGTGAATCGTGCAGTTACTGTACGTGGCCTTCGTGTTACTAAAGGTGCTCGCGCTGCAATCGAAGCTGCCGGCGGTAAAATTGAGGAATAAGTGACAGATGGCTAAACAACCAGGATTAGATTTCCAAAGTGCCAAAGGTGGAGCTGGCGAACTAAAACGCAGACTGTTGTTTGTAATTGGGGCGCTAATTGTTTTCCGAATTGGTTCTTTTATTCCAATCCCTGGTATTGATGCCACTGTGCTTGCCAAATTGCTCGAGCAGCAACAAGGCACCATCATTGAAATGTTTAACATGTTCTCTGGTGGTGCTCTTAGCCGTGCTTCTATCTTTGCTCTGGGTATCATGCCGTATATTTCGGCATCGATCATTGTCCAGTTATTATCAGTGGTTAATCCACGATTAGCAGAGATTAAGAAGGAAGGAGAAGCAGGTCGTCGGAAGATAAGCCAATATACTCGCTGGGGTACTCTGGTATTAGCAATATTCCAATCTATTGGTATTGCAATGGGTCTACCGAATATGCCAGGGATGCAAGGATTAGTTCTTGATCCGGGTCTCCCATTCTACTTCACGGCAGTTGTTAGCTTAGTCACAGGGACTATGTTCCTTATGTGGTTAGGTGAGCAGATAACTGAAAGAGGTATCGGTAACGGTATTTCTATCATTATCTTCGCTGGTATTGTTGCGGGTCTACCGCCGGCTATTGGCCATACCATCGAGCAAGCTCGGCAAGGCGATCTGCACTTCCTCCTGTTGCTGTTGGTTGCGGTATTAGTATTCGCGGTAACTTTCTTTGTTGTATTTATGGAACGTGGTCAACGCCGTATCGTCGTAAACTACGCTAAACGTCAACAAGGACGCCGTGTCTACGCTGCACAAAGTACACATTTACCGTTAAAAGTGAATATGGCGGGTGTAATTCCTGCAATTTTTGCTTCCAGTATCATACTATTCCCGGGTACAATAGCGTCTTGGTTTGGTGATGGAACTGGTTGGGACTGGTTGACTACAGTATCTATGTACTTACAGCCGGGACAACCGTTATATGTGTTGCTTTATGCCTCTGCGATCATCTTCTTCTGTTTCTTTTATACTGCGTTGGTTTTCAATCCAAGAGAAACAGCAGATAACCTGAAGAAGTCCGGTGCATTTGTACCAGGAATTCGTCCGGGAGAGCAAACGGCCAAGTACATCGATAAGGTAATGACACGATTAACATTAGTCGGTGCTCTTTATATTACCTTTATCTGCCTAATCCCGGAGTTCATGCGTGACGCAATGAAAGTACCTTTTTACTTTGGTGGTACTTCCCTCTTAATCGTGGTTGTCGTTATCATGGACTTTATGGCTCAAGTGCAAACTCTGATGATGTCAAGTCAGTATGAGTCTGCATTGAAGAAAGCAAATCTAAAAGGTAAATAATCACGCGAGTGGTTATGGTTTGCTTAGAAGTTACGGAGAGTAAAAATGAAAGTTCGTGCTTCCGTCAAGAAATTATGCCGTAACTGCAAAATTATCCGTCGCAATGGTAGCGTTCGTGTGATTTGCAGTGTTGAGCCAAGACATAAACAACGTCAAGGCTAAGAAAAAGCATTTTTTTCTTGCAAAGTTGGGTTGAGCTGGCTAAATTAGCCAGCCAATCTTTTTATCTAAGATACATTATTGTTTGAGTATCCTGAAAACGGGCTTTTCAGCACAGTAATGTATATTTTAACTTAGGAGTGCATAGTGGCCCGTATAGCAGGCATTAACATTCCTGATCATAAACATACCGTAATCGCTTTAACATCGATTTTCGGCATCGGCAAAACTCGTTCACAGGCTATCTGTGAAGCAACTGGTATTGCTGAAAATGTTAAGATCAGTGAGCTGTCTGAAGAACAAATCGACAAGCTGCGTGACGAAGTTGCTAAATACGTTGTAGAAGGTGACTTACGTCGTGAAATTACCCTGAGCATCAAGCGTCTGATGGACCTTGGATGTTACCGTGGTTTACGTCATCGTCGTGGTCTTCCTGTGCGCGGACAGCGTACTAAGACTAACGCTCGTACCCGTAAGGGTCCGCGTAAGCCGATCAAGAAATAAGTCGGGGTATTGAATAATGGCAAAAGCACCAATTCGTGCACGTAAGCGTGTAAGAAAACAAGTCTCAGACGGTGTGGCTCATATCCATGCTTCTTTCAACAACACAATCGTTACAATTACTGACCGTCAGGGTAACGCATTAGGTTGGGCAACTGCCGGTGGTTCCGGTTTCCGTGGTTCTCGTAAATCTACTCCGTTCGCAGCTCAGGTTGCAGCAGAGCGTTGCGCAGAATCTGTGAAAGAATACGGAATCAAAAACCTGGAAGTTATGGTTAAGGGACCGGGTCCGGGTCGCGAATCAACAATTCGTGCTCTGAACGCCGCTGGTTTCCGCATCACTAATATTACTGATGTGACTCCTATCCCTCATAACGGTTGTCGCCCACCGAAAAAACGTCGCGTTTAATACGTTTCGTTTTTTTTAGGACTGTTGGAGAAAGAAAATGGCTAGATATTTGGGTCCTAAGCTCAAGCTGAGCCGTCGCGAAGGAACAGACCTCTTCCTGAAGTCTGGTGTTCGCGCGATTGACACCAAGTGTAAATTAGAACAGGCACCTGGCCAGCACGGTGCGCGTAAACCGCGTCTGTCTGACTACGGTGTTCAGTTACGTGAAAAACAAAAAGTTCGTCGTATTTACGGTGTTCTGGAACGTCAATTCCGTAACTATTACAAAGAAGCAACTCGCCTGAAAGGCAACACAGGTGAAAACCTGCTGACCCTGCTAGAAGGTCGTTTAGATAACGTCGTTTACCGTATGGGCTTTGGCGCAACTCGCGCGGAAGCACGTCAAATGGTTAGCCACAAAGCTATCATGGTAAATGGTCGTGTAGTTAATATCGCTTCTTATCAGGTTTCCCCGAATGACGTTATCAGCGTTCGTGAGAAAGCTAAAAAACAGTCTCGTATCAAGGCTGCTTTAGAGCTGGCTGAACAGCGTGAGAAGCCAACTTGGCTGGAAGTTGATGCTGCTAAAATGGAAGGTGTGTTCAAACGTATTCCTGAACGTACTGACTTGTCTGCGGACATTAACGAACACCTGATCGTCGAGCTTTACTCTAAGTAAAGCTTAGCACCAAAGAGAGGACACAATGCAGGGTTCTGTGACAGAGTTTCTAAAACCGCGCCTGGTAGATATCGAGCAAGTGAGTTCGACGCACGCTAAGGTGACCCTTGAGCCTTTAGAGCGCGGCTTTGGCCACACTCTAGGTAACGCACTGCGCCGTATTCTGCTTTCGTCTATGCCGGGTTGTGCGGTGACAGAGGTTGAGATTGATGGTGTACTGCATGAGTACAGCACCAAAGAAGGTGTACAGGAAGATATCCTGGAGATTCTCCTCAACCTGAAAGGGCTGGCGGTAAAAGTTCAGGGGAAAGATGAAGTTATTTTAACCTTGAATAAATCTGGCATTGGCCCTGTGACTGCAGCCGACATCATCCATGATGGTGATGTCGAAATCGTCAAGCCACAGCATGTTATCTGCCACCTCACTGACGAAAGCGCGTCTATAAATATGCGTATTAAAGTCCAGCGTGGTCGTGGTTATGTGCCGGCTTCTGCCCGAGTTCATTCGGAAGAAGATGAGCGCCCAATCGGTCGTCTGTTAGTCGATGCTTGCTATAGCCCTGTAGAGCGTATTGCCTACAATGTTGAAGCAGCTCGTGTTGAGCAGCGTACTGACTTGGATAAGTTAGTAATTGAAATGGAAACTAACGGTACAATCGATCCTGAAGAGGCGATTCGCCGTGCAGCTACCATTCTGGCTGAACAGCTTGAAGCTTTTGTTGATTTACGTGATGTACGTCAACCAGAAGTTAAAGAAGAGAAACCAGAATTCGATCCTATCTTACTGCGCCCAGTTGACGATCTGGAATTGACTGTCCGCTCTGCTAACTGCCTCAAAGCAGAAGCTATCCACTACATCGGTGACCTGGTACAGCGTACAGAAGTTGAGTTGCTCAAAACGCCTAACCTTGGTAAGAAATCTCTTACTGAAATTAAGGACGTATTGGCATCTCGTGGTCTTTCTCTGGGCATGCGCTTAGAAAATTGGCCACCAGCAAGTATTGCTGATGATTAGGATCACAGGTTAAGGTTTTACTGAGAAGGATAAGGTCATGCGCCATCGTAAGAGTGGTCGTCAATTGAACCGCAACAGCAGCCACCGCCAAGCTATGTTCCGTAACATGGCAGGTTCTTTAGTTCGTCATGAAATCATCAAGACGACTCTGCCTAAAGCGAAAGAACTGCGTCGCGTCGTTGAGCCGCTGATTACTCTTGCCAAGACCGATAGCGTAGCTAATCGTCGTCTGGCATTCGCACGTACTCGTGATAACGAGATCGTTGCAAAACTGTTTAATGAACTGGGACCTCGTTTCGCAGCTCGCGCAGGTGGTTACACTCGTATTCTTAAGTGTGGCTTCCGCGCAGGTGACAACGCTCCGATGGCTTACATCGAGCTTGTTGACCGTGCTGCTGAGTCTCAAGAAGCAGCTGCAGAGTAATCTGTAATTGCTTTCAAGAAAACCGGGTGTATTGCCCGGTTTTTTTGTACCTGCTATTCTACCCCCTCCAAATTAATTCTTTTCTATTCTTGAATTTTTTGTTTTCTATCCAAATTTATAGGTATAGATGAATGAGCATGTATAAGATTGGTCAAATAGCTAAACTTGCAGATGTGACTCCCGATACAATCCGTTTTTATGAAAAGCAGGGGCTGATGGGACACAAAACGAGAACGGAGGGCGGCTATCGGTTGTTCACGGAGCAAGATCTACAGCGCTTACGGTTTATTCGTTACGCGAAGAAGTTAGGATTTACTCTTGAAGCAATTACGGAGTTATTATCGATCCGTGTTGATCCTGAACATCACACCTGCCAAGAATCTAAGAATATTGTCGATATCAGACTTATTGAAGTAGAAAAGAAGATCCAAGAGCTAATCATTATGCGAGATTCTTTAAAAACATTGAGTTCAGCGTGTTGTGGTGATGAGCATGCATCGACATACTGCTCTATTATGGAAATCTTGGAGAAAGGTGCATCAAAGATTTATTAATTAAAAATCAACTATGAAGGTAAATTATGAATAAATATCAGCATAAGCGCGGTGAAATTAAAGATAATGCCATTGAGG
This sequence comes from Providencia sp. PROV033, assembly GCF_028484855.1. Taxonomy (NCBI): domain Bacteria; kingdom Pseudomonadati; phylum Pseudomonadota; class Gammaproteobacteria; order Enterobacterales; family Morganellaceae; genus Providencia; species Providencia sp. PROV033. The sequence continues at coordinate 15,684 of NZ_JAMPSW010000058.1, forward strand.
CACTATTACATGATCCACTATTTCGTCAGCGAGTTGAAAAGAATAAAAAAGGGAAAGGAAGTTATACAAGGAAGGGTAAAAATAGTAAGGCGGGTAACTGGGAGGCCAGTGGTAATTGGTTAATTAACTTATTACCACTGGCCTTTTAGTTATTTCTTATTTTGTTCTTTTAGTAAATCACGGATCTCTGATAGTAAAACTTCTTCTGTTGATGGCGCTGCAGGTTCTGCTGGTGCTGCTTCTTCTTTTTCACGGCGTACTTTATTCATTACTTTTATTGCCATAAAAATAGCAAATGCAACAATAACAAAATCAAAAATAGTTTGTATAAACATCCCATAATTCATGACAACCGCAGGAATGTCTCCCTGAGCTTCTCGAAGTACAAGACTAAATTGCTTGAAATCTACACCACCAATAATTAGACCGAGTGGGGGCATGATCACATCGGCAACTAATGAAGAAACAATCTTACCAAATGCGGCACCAATAATAATACCGACTGCCATATCTACCACGTTGCCTTTCATGGCGAATTCGCGGAACTCTTTTAAAAAACTCATGGATGACCCCTTCCCTTAATTTATTAACTAGATAACTAAACGTGTATATGCACATATCAAAATTATAGTATCTAGAATTATTAACCTGCAAATTTTTACTATTTATTTTAGATAATTATAAAAAGAACGGACTAGGTTGGAATAATTTTTCCACATCCGGAACATATTTTTTATCTGTAATAAACATAATGACATGGTCACCTTGCTCGATAATATTGTAATCGCTAGCAATAATGACCTCTTCCTCTCTGACTATCGCACCAATGATTGTTCCTGGCGGAAGTTTAATTTCTGAGATTTTTTTACCAACAACTTTTGAAGTATTTTCATCTCCATGGGCGATCGCCTCAATAGCTTCAGCAACACCTCGGCGTAATGATGAAACACTGACAATATCTGCTTTTCTTACATGTCCAAGTAATGCTGAGATTGTTGCTTGTTGTGGAGAGACTGCAATATCGATGACACCACCTTGAACTAATTCAACATAAGCGGATCGCTGAATTAATACCATGGCTTTTTTGGCACCCATTTTTTTTGCCAGCATCGCCGACATTATGTTTGCTTCGTCATCATTAGTGAGAGCAATGAATACATCCATTTGTTCGATATGCTCTTCAGTCAATAGCTCTTGGTCAGAGGCATCACCATAAAAAACAATCGTGTCATGGAGTAACTCTGCTAACTCAGTTGCTCTCTCTTGATTGCGTTCAATGAGTTTAACGCTATAGTCTTTTTCAAGGCGTTTGGCCAAGCCGGCGCCTACATTACCACCACCAACGATCATTAAACGTTTGTATGGTTTTTCTAATCGTTGGAGCTCACTCATCACAGCTCGAATATGTTGGGTTGAGGCAACGAAAAAGACTTCATCGCCAGCTTCAATAATTGTGGAACCTTGAGGGCGAATCGGTCTGTCTTGACGAAATATAGCGACAACACGGGTATCAATGTGTGGCATATGCTCACGTAAGCTAGATAAAGCATTACCTACTAGTGAACCGCCATAATAGGCTTTTACGGCAACGATGCTGACTTTGCCTTCAGCAAAATTGACGACTTGTAGAGCTCCTGGATACTGTATGAGCTTGTAGATATATTCAATAACTAGCTGTTCTGGCGAAATGAGGTAATCAATGGGAATTTGTTCGGCTAAAAAAAGCTTGTCAGCCTCTCGGATATACTCAGTTGCGCGAATACGTGCAATTTTATTTGGCGTATTAAAGAGGCTATAGGCAATTTGGCAGGCAACCATGTTGGTTTCATCTGAGTTAGTCACAGCAACTAACATATCAGCATCTTCTGCACCTGCATCTCGCAGAACTCGTGGGTGAGAGCCATGACCATTCACTACACGAAGATCGAATTGATCTTGCAGCTGACGCAAGCGATCGGCATTGGTATCAACAACGGTAATATCGTTATTTTCATCTACTAAATTTTCAGCGAGAGTACCGCCTACTTGCCCTGCACCTAGAATAATGATCTTCATAGCATCTTCCTATTTCAGAGTCTCTATTGAATACTATTGTGCTTGTTTGAGTAAGCGGGCATAAAAGAAACCATCGCCTCCAGTGGCGCTTGGTAATATTTGCAATCCTAATTCAGTGCCATCATTTATGCGAGCATCTACATGTTTGGAAAGAAAATGTTTAATCTGCTGGCTATTTTCTTCAGGCATGATGGAGCACGTGGCATAAACGAGCGTACCGCCAGGTTTTAAATAAGACCACACAGCTTCTAATATTTGAGCCTGTAATTGAGATAGCTCCTGAATATCTGAATCGCGTCTTAGCCATTTAATATCGGGATGACGTCTAATAACTCCCGTTGCTGAACAAGGCGCATCAAGCAAGATACGATCAAATAGCTGATCTTTCGCCCATTCTTCAGGCTTCGTGCCATCCCCTTGAATAACAGTAGCGTGTTGTTTCAATCTTTGCAGATTTTCTTTCACTCGCTTGAGTCGTGCATTATCAATATCTATAGCAAGTACATGGGCTTTTGGTGCAAGTTCTAAGATATGCGTTGTTTTTCCGCCTGGAGCTGCACATAAATCAAGAATATTTTCGCCATTGATAGGCGATAAAAGCTCAGCGCAGCCTTGTGCCGAAACATCTTGAACCGTTGACCAACCATCCTCAAAACCGGGTAGACGTGTCACTGATGTGGCTTCTTCTAAGCGAATTGCACTTGGATGCGACGGGTGTAAATATGCAGTAATGTCTGCTTGTTCGAGTAATGCTAAGTATTGCTCAGCGGTGTGGTGTTGAGAATTGACTCTTAACCACATTGGTGGACGTTGATTATTAGCATCAACAATATTTTGCCATGTCTCAGGGTAGGCGGTTTGAATTCGCTTTAATAGCCAGCTTGGATGTAAATATTGGCTATTATTATTTGTATTTCGCTCTTCTAGCTGGACTTGTTGACGTAAAAAGGATCGCAATACTCCATTAATGAGACCTTTTAATTGAGGGCGCTTTAATGCAACTGCACCATCAACGGTTTCTGCTAAAGCCGCATGTGCAGGGATACGTGTATAGAGTAATTGATAGATCCCGACCATGATGAGGTAATGCAATGTTCTTTGCTTACCGGTTAAAGGTTTTTCCATAAGCTGGCTGATAAACCATTCTAGCTTTGGTAAATAACGTAAAACACCGAAGCAAATCTCTTGAAGTAGTGCTTTATCTTTATCATTAATATTACGTTGTAAGTCAGGTAAAACGGTACTTAATGATTGTCCGTTATCTAAAACCTGACTAATGGCGGTCGCTGCGATACTACGCAAATTATATTTGTTTTTCATAATGAAAATGAGTCTATTAGTTACTTAAATAGCATTATCTGCTTTATCATTTACAAATAATGCTACTAATATATTAGTCTAGTAATTGTTGTGGAGTGAACCATTCTCGGCGGGAGTTAAGGATATCTTGCGCACTCATCGCTTTTTTACCTGGGGGCTGTAGCTGGGTAATATTTAATATCCCATTTCCAGTTGCAACGCTGATACCTTTTTTGTCGGCACTGATGATCATGCCAGGGCGTTGATTATGTCCTTGGGCAATAACTTCCGCCTGCCATACTTTAATTAGCTGCTCTTGAACGATGAAATAACTCATTGGCCAAGGGTTAAAAGCACGAATGCAACGTTCAATCTGCACTGCTGATTGCTGCCAATCAATTCGCGCTTCATCTTTGGATAGTTTTTCAGCGTAATTGGCGAGTGAATCATCTTGTTTTTCTGGTGAGCATTGACCAGAAGAAAGTAAATCAACCGTGTGAATAAGTGCCTTGGGACCAGTAATTGCCAATTTATCATACAAGGTAGCGCTAGTATCTTCACTCGTAATTGGGCAAGTCGCTTTATACAGCATGTCCCCAGTATCAAGACCTGCATCCATTTGCATTATGGTGACACCCGTTTCTTGGTCACCGGCCCAAATTGATCTCTGAATTGGTGCAGCTCCTCGCCAACGAGGTAGTAATGAGCCATGGACATTTAAGCAACCCAATCGGGGGATATCTAGGACAGCTTGCGGCAGGATTAACCCGTAAGCTACAACAATCATCAGATCTGCATTTTGGTTTTTGATCCATTGCTGATTGTCTGGTTCACGTAAGGTCGTAGGCTGAAAAACCGGTATTCCATGTTCTTCGGCAAGAATTTTCACAGGGCTAGGCGTTAGCTTTTTGCCTCTTCCTGCGGGTTTATCGTGACGAGTTAATACGCCAACAACGTGATGTTTGGTTTCTAATAATGCAGCTAAATGTTTAGCTGCGAAATCAGGCGTACCTGCAAAAATAATTCTTAATGGTTCTGACACGATCTATTCCCAAGTATATTTATAAAATCAAATTAATGATTTTTAGCTTCTTTAGCTCTGAGTCGATCTAATTTTTCTACTTTCTGACGAATACGTTGGCGCTTTAAAGGAGATAAATAGTCAACAAACAGTTTTCCAACTAAGTGATCCATTTCATGTTGAATACAAATAGCGAGTAGACCATCAGCTTCAAGCTCAAATGCGTCGCCATTGTAGTTAAGAGCGCGAACTTTCACTTTTTCTGCTCTTGGCACAAATCCATGCTGCTCAGGGACAGAAAGACAACCTTCTTCTATACCTGTTTCACCTTCTTTATTAAGAAGCTCTGGATTGATGAGTACAAGTCGTTCATTACGTGACTCAGAAACGTCAATAACAATGATGCGCTGGTGGATATCCACTTGCGTTGCAGCGAGACCAATGCCTTCCTCGTCATACATCGTATCGAACATATCATCAATAATACGTTGTATAGATGCATCAACTTTTTCAACTGGTTTTGCAACGGTGCGAAGGCGCTCGTCTGGATAATGTAACACGTTTAAGACTGACATAAATTTTTCGAGTAGTTTCCAAAATTTGAAAGGTTATTACTGCCTATTCTAGACATTTATCGGTCATATTGACAGTATTGGTTATGATTTGTTCATTTCCGAATGTGCCAACTTATCAGTCAGGAAGACAATATGAATGAGCTGGAAATATGGTTAAGGCTTTTACAAGTAAATCGAATCAGTATAAAAACAATACAAACGACAATATCCCTTTTAAAACAATCGAATAAAATAAATCATACGGTTTTAAAAGCGTGTGGGCTGAATGAAATTCAACGACTGCAATTCTTAAATGTCTCTTTAACGCGAATTGAACGTACGTTTAGATGGCTTGAAAGCAAAGAAAATCAAATAATTACATTTTTAGATGAGCAATACCCTTTTTTATTAAAGCAGATTTATAATCCACCCTTGGCACTTTTTATCTCAGGAAACAGTGAGTTATTATCGGAACGGCAGCTAGCCGTTATAGGAAGCCGCCAAGTAACTGAATATGGTAAGAAATGGGCAGAATTATTTATTAAAAAATTTATCGACCATGGCTTGACGATTACCAGTGGTTTAGCATTAGGAATTGATGGTATTGGTCACCGAGTCGCACTAGAAAATCAAGGGAAAACAGTCGCGGTACTAGGGAGTGGGTTAGCACATATTTATCCGAAGCAACACGCGGATTTAGCTGAGCGAATTAGGCATGAAGGCGTATTGGTTTCGGAATATTTTCCTGATACACCACCATTACCAAAGCAGTTTCCTAGGCGAAATCGCATTATTAGCGGGCTAAGTAAAGCTGTTGTAGTGATAGAAGCTGGAATGAAAAGTGGTTCGCTGATTACAGCGCGATATGCAATTGAGCAAAATAGAGAGGTATTTACGCTACCAGCTCCGTTAGGTAACCCGGCATTCAGCGGAAATCATTGGTTAATACAGCAAGGTGCATGTCTACTCACAGAACCGGATGACATATTAATGCATTTGGAATGCTCGTTGAATTGGATACAGCCAGAGTTAGAGGTAGATGCGTCTACGGCAACAGAGTTAAACCTGACAGAAAGTCGAATTTTAGGTATGGTGGGATATCAATCAACCCCTGTGGATATTATTGCAGCTCAATTACAGTTACCTATTACGCAAATCATTTCGGTGTTAACTGAATTGGAAATTAACGGGGTAATCTCATCAGCTGCTGGTGGATATATAAAAGTAAGCTAGTTGTTGAATATATAGAGTGGATTAAACAAAAACATGTCGAAGCAATTGCCTTTTGATACAGATAAAAACGAGTATTGTCCTGAATGTAACTCGTTACTTGTTATTCGTAACGGAGTTCATGGACCTTTCCTTGCTTGCTCTGGATATCCGCAATGTCATTATATTAAGCCATTGCGACCAACAGCTGAGACTCATGTTGTTAAAATATTAGAAGGTCAAAGTTGTCCTAAATGTGGGCATGACTTGGTATTAAAGCAAGGGCGCTTTGGAATGTTTATCGGATGTACTTATTATCCTGAATGCGAACATACAGAGCTTATCGATAAGCCAGATGAAACGAAGATCCCTTGTCCACAATGTCAAACAGGAAATCTGTTGCAAAGAAAATCCCGCTTCGGTAAAACTTTCTATGCATGTGATAACTATCCTAACTGTCAGTTTATTCTCAATAATAAGCCTGTCATAGGGAGATGCCTATCTTGTGATTATCCATTACTTATGGAAAAAAGGGTCTCACAGGGAGTAAGATTGTTTTGTGCCAGCAAACGCTGCGGTAAGTTACAAGAAGAATAATGAGTTAAAACTATGCAAAATCAATCTACACCTGCAATTAAAAATATTATTAAAGCATTGAAACAACAACATGTTATCGCATATCCAACAGAGGCTGTTTTTGGTTTAGGTTGTGATCCGGATAGTGAAATCGCGGTAAATCAATTACTCGCCTTGAAACAGCGCCCTTGGGAAAAAGGGTTAATTTTGATTGCCGATAATTATGAACAACTCAAAAATTACGTTGATGATAGCCAGCTGAATGAACAGCAACGTCAAGCGATGTTTGCCACTTGGCCTGGTCCCGTCACTTGGGTTATCCCCGCAAAGAAAACGACACCAAAATGGTTAACAGGTCAATTTGATACTTTAGCTGTTCGAGTCACAAATCACGAGCTAGTCAAAGCGCTTTGTAGTCAATACGGCAAACCTATTGTGTCAACAAGTGCAAATTTGAGCGGCTTAGAGCCTTGCAGAACAACGGAAGAAGTGATTGCGCAGTTTAAAGATACTGTCCCTGTTCTTGATGGTGATGTCGGTGGAAGATTAAATCCATCAGAAATTCGAGATGCCATGACAGGGCAACTCTATCGTAAAGGATAATGATTAATGGGAATGTTTGCGGTTTTTGGTAATCCAATTCAACACAGTAAATCACCGTTAATACATCAGATGTTTGCGAAGCAGACGGGGATTGAACTTGAATACCAGAAAATACTTGCTCCTGTCGAGGATTTCGAAATGCACTTGACCGATTTCTTTGAAAAGGGAGGGGAGGGAGCAAACATTACATTACCCTTTAAAGAAAGAGCTTTTAAATTCGTTTCAGAGTTAACTGATAGAGCACAAATCTGTGGTGCGGTGAATACGATCAGAAAACTCGATAATCATCGCTTACTGGGTGACAATACTGATGGTGTAGGGTTATTACTGGATTTACAGCGCCTTGGGTTCGTATCGCCTTCATGCAAAATTTTGATCATTGGTGCTGGTGGAGCAACCCGAGGGGCTTTATTGCCTCTACTTGAATATGGCTGTGATATTACACTGACTAACCGAACGTTTGAGAAAGCAGAATCTTTAGCGCATCAGTTTTCTTCACTTGGAAAGATTCAAAGTAAGCCTATGGAGCAGGTCATTTCAGCAGAGTTTGATCTAATCATTAATGGTACTTCTTCTGGTGTGACTGGAGATATCCCTAAAATTAGCCATAATCTATTTTCTGCTCAGGTAGCATGTTATGACATGTTTTATCAGAGAGGCTTAACACCATTTCTTTTATTTGCTAAGCAAAATCAAGTGACTAAATTAGCTGATGGACTAGGAATGCTCGTTGGGCAAGCGGCATTCGCATTTAAACTTTGGCATGGAATCACTCCCGATATAGACCCAGTATTAAAAGCCTTACAGAAGGAGCTTGAATCATGAATCAGGCGATCCAATTTCCAGACAGGGAAGAATGGGATTCAACGATCAATAAAGTACGCTTTCCAGTTTTAGTTAACGGGTTGCTTGCCGAGTGTGTTATTTCACAAGCTTTGCTTAATCAGCGTTATGGTCAAGATGAAAAGCCTTTAGCACTTTTTCAACATAATCGTTGGGATATAGAAGAAGAGTTCGAGACCTTGATTGAGCAAGGTCTCGATCATGAGAATGGTTTTTATGAATTGCTGGATGATAAATAATTATTTTTCCATTCAACATAGTTATTGGCTGAGTAGCGTAAGTGGCTCAGCTCAGCCTCAGTAAGTTTCCTAATCGCTTTAGCTGGGCTTCCCATGTATAAATAGCCAGATTCCAACCGTTTTCCTTGTGTCACAAGACTATTAGCCCCAACCACAACATCATCTTCAATAACTGCACCATCGATCACAACTGATCCCATGCCTACAAGAACACGGTTGCCGATGGTACATCCATGCAGCATTACTTTATGCCCAACAGTGACATCTTCGCCAATGATTAATGGATTACCATCTGGGTTATTGGTAGATTTATGCGTGACATGCAGAACTGATCCATCTTGAATATTTGTCCGTGCACCTATAGATATATAATTCACATCACCTCGCAGTACCGACAGTGGCCAGATACTTACATCTTCGGCTAATCGAACATCACCAATGACAACAGAAGACGGATCAATAAAAACATTTGAAGCAACAGAGGGAAAGGTATCTAAATAAGGTCTTAAGAATGAGTTCATATTCGTAGCCATAAAACGTAAATGGATATAAAGGTAACTATAGATAGGTTCTTAATTAAGAATCAAATAATTAAGAGAAGATAATAATAAGCAGATTATACGGTAAAAATAGGTGCTTTTATCACCATAATGATAATAAAAAAAGCATAATGTCGAAATTATCTGCAAACGATGTTTTTTTTAAAAAAAAAGGTTGTGTAATTTTTCGAGCTCCCTATAATGCGCATCCGTTGTCACGACAAACCGGCTCGAAGAAAACCTCGAAGCCCCA